>NZ_JALSLB010000001.1 GCF_026988555.1 Thermococcus sp.
GCCGTTCTGAGGGGGCTGGGCATAGAGAAGATAGTCGTCGTTGACTCATTCCAGGCGAGGAAGAACATCGGCAAGTTCAGAGAGGCTTTGAAGTACGACGGCCTTTCCGTGATAATATCCCGCGGGGAGTGCGCCCTCTACCACTTCCGCGAATACCGCCGTGCCGGGGGGAAGATAGTCCCCTACTTTGTGGACAAGAACGCCTGTGAGAGGGCCTACAACTGCATCCGCGACTTCGGCTGTCCGGCGATAGTCATAGACGAGACCGATAAGAAGGCCAAGATACTTCCGGAGGTCTGCATCGGCTGCGGCGTCTGCGCCCAGCTCTGTCCACACAACGCGATACACTCGACGGCAGTCCTCTACGGCGGCGAGGATAAGCCGTACGTGACGGTTGAAGACTACCGCGAGCTGGAAAAGCTCATCGGGAGGGGAAGGGAATGAACGTGATTTACTGCGGCGTCGGCGGTCAGGGAATAGTGCTGATGTCCAACATAGTGGGGGAGGCCTGTGCGCGGAAGGGAATCCACGTCGTCAGCGGCGAGCTCCACGGGCTCTCCCAGAGGAGCGGTTCGGTGATAGTCCACCAGCGCATAGGTGAGGGCATATCACCCCTCATACCCTACGGCGAAGCGGACGTTATCCTGGCGCTTGAGCCGATGGAGGCGCTTAGGTACATCTACTTCCTCAAACCCGGAGGAACGGTCATAACGAACACGCGCCTCATCCACCATCCATACGAGACGGAGGGCTTTGTGAAGGGCAGGACTGACAAGTACGTCACCTACGACGAGATAGTCGGCAGGATAAAGGAATCTGGAGCAAAGCTCTACGAAATAGACGCCCTCAAACTCGCAGAGGAGGCTGGAACGACCTTGGCGCAGAACGTTGTCCTCGTCGGCGCTCTGAGTGCCCTTCCGGAGTTCCCGATAGACAGGGAA
The DNA here is from genome assembly GCF_026988555.1 of Thermococcus sp. Lineage (NCBI taxonomy): Archaea > Methanobacteriati > Methanobacteriota > Thermococci > Thermococcales > Thermococcaceae > Thermococcus > Thermococcus sp. Next base: position 942 of record NZ_JALSLB010000001.1, read on the forward strand.
ACCATGCTTGAAGCTGTTAAGGCCAGCGTGCCGGAGAAAGCCCTTGAGGAGAACATCAAGGCCTTTGAGCTGGGCTACGAGGCAATGAAAGCACTTCTCTGACCCCCTCTTTTCTTTTGACGGCCCATCGGAACCTTTATTTTCTCCGAAGCCTAACCCTCATCATGATGAGGCACCTCAAGTACTCAGGAATAGCCGGCGCTGTGGTGTATTGGCTCTTCGTGGCTTGGAGCATAAGCAGAAATCCATGGTTTTCCTTCTGGGAAAACGCCCTCAGCGACCTCGGAACGGCTGGGGCAAACTCTCCGTGGATATACAACTACGGGCTGATGATCACCGCTGCCTTCGTCTTAGCGTTTTCAATACACATAATACTCTCCGCAGGGAACAAGCTCCAAACCGTTGGAGGGGCTTACATAAGCATCTCAGCGATATTTCTCGCACTCATTGGCGTTTTCCCCGGCGGCACTAGGCCCCACACCTTCGTTTCCACTTACTTCTTCGTCCAGTTTTTCTTGGGAATGCTCATTTATGGAGTGGGTTCAAAAGATAAGGCCATCCGGTATGGTTCCCTCCTGCTCTTCGCACTCGCCCTGCTGGGAACCTTCCTTCACTGGCCCTCGGTGGCGCTGATAGAGACCTACGAGATAGCTCTGATAGCTGTGTTCACCCTGCTGGTTGCAATTAAGGGCTGAAAGCGTTTTCGCTTAATTCTTTCCACTTTGCAACCATAAGCATTAATAACAGGCTCGCCTAACCACAACTATAAGTCACTCGACGTTCTTCTAATTTTTTATTGCCTCGTGACTGGAAGAGGGTGTTTAAGATGAAAGGAAAAACGATAGCGGGCCTTGCCCTGCTTTTGGGAATTGTGATGGTCGGGGCCTTTATCTCGGGCTGTATCGACCAGGGAAACGTTACGAGAACTGTAAGTTCTCCGGAGACCTCTACCACGACTCAGAGCCCGGCTCCGGGAAATGAGCCGGAGTCCAAAGAGAAGGAGCTGAGGGCGCTCATAGATGAGTACGACGTGGCCATAAAGGATGCCAGAGAAAAGCTCGCCAAGACGGGTTTTGAACTTCAAAGTGAAGAGATCATGAGCTGGGATAAATCCTCGGCGGAACTGCTTGAAATGGCCGGAAACGAGAACGACCCTGGAGTGAGGGTTCTAATACTCAACGACCTAGCTAAGCTTAAGTACTACGAGCTGGCCAACCTGAGAACCCTTGCAGGAATCGGGGCCCTTGAGAGCGCTTACTGGGAGAACGCCACAACCGGCGAGCCAATCGAGGCCTTCTACAGCATGAGGGGAACCTTCTTCTACATCTCAGGGAAGGGGATAGAGGAAGTGGACAGGGCAGGAATAGTTGAGCGGATGAAAAAGGTTCAGGGATACGGGATGGAGAGCCTTGAGATATACCACCTCGGAACGGGGAGCAGCTTGAGGGCAATCCGCGAGGGCGGAAGAACCGTTGGCGCCGGGCAGATAGTATCTATAACCGTCGGCGCTAAGAACGGTGTTAAGATAAGGACTGTAAACGCCACCGGTGGGGAACTTCGGCTGATTGATCCGGAGAACGGAAAAACAGTGATGAGAATTTCACCGGATGAGGATGGCGTTTACTTCGTTCCCCCCGTTAACACAACGCTCATCGGAGAGGTGGACGATAACGGGGAATGGTGCTACGAGCCGTTGCCCCTTGACACCCACACGCTAACTCCAATGCCGGAAGAACCCGACGAGCTTGTGGTGTGCCCCGCTCCCCAGGTGGCGCCCTTCATATTTGAACCGACCACCGATGACAACATTACTCAGACCCCGATAGAGGGGCTTTATCTGCTTCCGGGCAGGTACACCGTAACGACCCTCGTCATGAAGGCAGACCTCAAGGAGCTTGCCGAACAGCTCGTCAACATAAACATGAGGGCCGGCAACGGAGTGATAACGGTTGAGGCCCCAACGAAGGCCCTCGACGCCTTCCAGGACGCCATAACCAACGCCTACTCCGCTGAGATGAGAACCCAAGAAAAATGCTCATGCACGGTGAGCCCTCTCATTGATGGCGTATTCAGGAGAACCTTTGGAGGACCATTTAACGAGGTCCCGGAGCCAAAAGCCATCAACATCACGGACTTTGGAAACGGCCCCTACATCCCGATCGCATGGGAGAAGCTTGAGAACTACAGCTCAACGGTGGTAGTTTACGCCATCACCGACTCTAACGGCAACACGCTGATAGCGATAGGCGATCCCGGGGCTAAGCAGAGCACAAAGAAGCCTTCAGCTGAAAGACTGGCCAGCAACTACCTCGACAGGACCTACATCGAGGTCTTTACCGGGAGGAACGCGGCCGGAGAGGAGATAAGGGTGGTTGCCTTTAAGGTGCTCAACACCGACGGGACGGTTGGTATTAGAACGACAATGGTTCTTGAAAGGGGACGGGTCATCATGACCCTCCTGCCACTCCCAGAAGATTTTGTCTGTATCAAAGGCTCCCATATTGTGCCGATGTAATACTGCTGGAGTACTCCATAATCCCTTTCAGTGTGCTCGTTGAAAAAGACCTCGGTCGCGTTTGTGCCGCAGTATTCCAGTATGGCCTCCCTCCCTCCGGGGTGGGTGTCTATCAGCGACGTAACGTTGTAGCCCCTGTTTTCGACTATGACCCAGCAGTCGTTTTCGGTGCTGTGCTTCGCGACCTCTTCGAGGGTCAGAACCGTGCTGGCGGAGACGCTCGGGGGCACAGAGAGGCTCCCCTGGGGGATCAGCCAGGAAACAACCAGCACCGCTATCCCAATCGTCCACACCGATAGCACTGCTTTCCTGACCCCTGGCCTCTTCGGGCTCTCGAACCTTCCGAGGGCTATGTATATGCCCGCCGCTGCGTGGGCGTAAAAGAGGGGGATGAAGAGGTACGACGCTATGGTGTGGGCTCTCCTGGCCGTTTCATAGCTCATCAGCGAACCAAGGGTTGACGTCGGATCGTTCATTGCCAGGCCGGTTGCCACCAGCACCAGGCTTACCGCTATCAGCAGCTCCCCCGATGCTATGAGCACCTTGGTTACGCGCTTCACCCTTTCACCTCAGCACTCTTTGCAGGTACTTATGCCCAGGAGTTTATAAATTGCACAGAACCCCGTCAGCCCGGTCACCAGTGCTATAAGTCCAACTATCAGAAGCACGGTCTCGTAGGGCACGTTCATGCCCGCCCAGAGGCCGAGAAGGACAATGCCTATCACTATTCTGAGGATCCTGTCTACGGTCCTCTCGTTTCTCTCCATCGAAATCACCTCGATTTTTAGAAAATTTCGAAATGGTTATATTTATTTCCCAGGAAATTGAAGGCAAAAACCTTCAAAATGAAGGTGGTTTTATGGACGAACGCGACCTGCTGATATACCGCCTGCTGAGGAAGAACGGCAGGATGAAGGTGTCCGAGATAGCGAGGGAGCTGGGGATAAGCCACCCCTCCGCAAGGGAGAGGCTTGAAAAGCTGGAGAGGCGGGGGGACTTAAGGGTTCAGGCACTGCTGAACATCAGGAAGAGGAACTTTGTCTCCGCGGTGGTGAACCTCAAGGTTCGGAGCATGGACGAGGCCGAGAAGCTGGCCGATGTTTTTGCAAGATGCCCGAGAACGGTCTTCGTCGCCACGACAACCGGTAAGTACAACCTAAACCTGGCTCTCATAGCGGAGAGCTACTCTGCCCTTGAGGCTACCATAGAAAACACGATACGGCCCATGGAGTCGGTTAAGGAGATGGACGTCTCCCTCGGTTCGTCTCCGGCCTATCCAGAGTTCGTTGACTTCAAGCTGGAGCCGACGAGGAAAGTTGCCCCCTGCGGGAAGGTCTGCACGGAGTGCTACATCTACGGCAAGAAATGTATGGGCTGTCCGGCGACGGTTTACTTCATGGGATTGGGGGGAGGTGGTAGGGATTAGACTCCCTCTATCTTCTCCCTCAGTTTATCTCTTACCTCCTCCCTTATCGGCCTCAGGGCCTTGGCGTACTTCTCAAGGGCCCTGAAAAGCCGTTCAACCCGTTCTTTGTACTTCTCGTCCTTCAGCTCTTCACCATCGAACAGGTCGTCGACGTTGTAGAAGAGAACCTGCCCGACCGGCAGCATGCGGTAGTTCACCGCGGCCGTTCTGAGCTCCATGAGGAGCCTTACTCCCCCGGTAACGCTGGAGACTGTGGCGATGCCCAGGGGCAGTCCTTCATACTCGTCGTAGATGGTATCGAGGAGGATCTTCAGCTCCCCCGGATAGCTCCCGTTGTACTCGGGGGCAACTATGACGAGGGCATCGGCCTCAAGGATTTTGTTCCTGTAGGCCTCCATCTCGGGCGTTACCTTCCAGCGGTGGGTGTAGGCCAGGAGGTAGTCCCTGACGTCTAT
>NZ_JALSLB010000002.1 GCF_026988555.1 Thermococcus sp.
CAACCCTGAGGTGGTTATCCCCGTGGACCAGGGTGAGCTTCAGCTCGGAACCTGGCAGAGGATACTCCTCGTCGAGTTGGACGGGCCGAGAAGGAGAAGAGTGCAGGTTATGGTCTGCCCATGCCCGGCGTACCCCGAGGAGGGGCGATAGTTGGACCATCCACGAACCCGGTTCACCGTGCGTACTGTGCGTACTGTGCCAGCTTCTCGATGAGTTCGTTCAGTCCTTCTCCGGTCACGAGGGAAAGAACCAGAGCGTCCTCCCCTAGCCGCTTCTTTATCTTTCTCCTCAGTCCCTCCACCATTTCTTCGGTAGCCAGGTCAACTTTATTTATCACGACTATTATAGGCTTCCCGTACCGGAATTTGAGCATGTGGTGGAGCCGCTCCATCCCCCTGTGGAGGCCTACGGTGGCGTCCACCATGTGCACGATGACATCAGAGGAGGTTACCTCTTTCAGGATCTTTTTGAACCGCTCCTCGCTCAGTACCTTCCCCCTCAGTTCCATTCGGGGATCGAAGAGGCCCGCCGTGTCCACAAGGACGAACTCATCGGCACCTCCCATAGGGTTTTTCATGCTCTTTGGAATCTTCAGCTTCCCAAAACGTCTTCTTATAGTCCCTTTGGTCGTTCCAGGAAGGCTCTCGACTTCACTGACCTCCCCGCCGATCAGTACGTTCATGAGAGTTGATTTGCCTACGTTCTCAGCCCCTATGATGGCAATTTTTATCACACGATCACCCCCAAAGCGTAAGCTTTATCACACCATGCCCCAATCTGGATGCAGAGATATAAAGGTGATTAGGATGCCAAGACGGATTAAACTGGGTCATCACTACTATTATCTGGTTTCCGTTGATGAACTTATCTCCGGCGGTTACAGGGGGAAAAACGTTGCAGTTGAAGGCACAGTGGGGGACAAACCCCTGGTTGAGTTTCTCCCGATGGAACTGCCAAGCTACCGGGCGACTTTCAGAATGGACGGAATACGGGTTGAGTTCGCGGGTAGCCCCTGTATACAGGTTGGTGACCGGGTTAGGGTCTACGGTCGTTTTCTGGGCGACTGCATAATGGCCAGTGCTATAGAGACCGAAGGAGCCATGTTTGTAACGGAGGAGTGACCTTATGGGTTTCCTTGAACTCTTTCTTGAAGCTGGCAACCTCAAAAAGCTTAGAAGGACAGGCTGGATCCTCCGCGGCGTTCCCATCCCTGAAAGTATAGCCGACCACTCCTTTAGGGCTGCCCTCATAACCCTTTTCCTTGCGGATGAACTCAGGGACGGGGGTGTGGAGATAGACACGGAGCGGGCCCTCAGGATGGCCCTACTCCACGATCTCGGCGAGGCGAGGATCACAGATGTCCCCCTTCCAGCCCAGAGGTACTTCGACAAGGCTGGGGGGGAGGAGGCGCTCAAAGGGCTGTTCGACAAGATCGAGGGGGCCGGGAGATACATGGCCCTCTTTGAGGAGTACTCAGGAGGGAGTACACCCGAGGGGAAGCTCGTTAGGTTCGCCGATAAGCTTGAGATGTTGCTTCAGGCATATGAATATGAGAGAACCGGTTTCAGGGGCCTGGACGAGTTCTGGAAAGTGGCCGAAGACCTCAGGGCAAGCGAGTTCTATCCGTACTTCCGGGATCTCGTCGAGGGGCTCGTTGAGAGACGGAAGGAGCTGTATTATGATCGGACCAATCGGGATGCAACAACCCCTGACCTCAAGAAGGACTGACGTCCCTCAAGTCCCAGACGAACCAGCCCTCCCTTGGCGTTTCCTTATTTCTAACTTCATTAATCAGCCCGTAGTTTTTCTCCCAACCATCCAGTTCCGGTACTTGCTCAGGTTATCCGCCACACCTCAACAAGAGCGTCGTCTGTCCCCCTCTATCGGGTTCACGTTCGTGCGGACGTGGCGGAACCTGCGGGTAGGATGGGGGATAAAACCCCCATCCGTGAGAAAACACTTTCATTTACGTTAATGCATCTGTTTGCACAAAATGTTTAAATACACGTTTCTGAGTACTTAACCGGTGATCCCCATGAAATGGCAGAGCGCATTTAAATTCCTCTTCTTGCTCGTGGTTTTGGTATCAGCCGTTGTGGCGGCTGGCTGTATATCTGCTGGGAACGCTTCAACTCGCGGCAGTGGGACGAAAGAGGAAACGCTTACGATCTTTCATGCCGGGTCTCTCAGTGTACCCCTTGGGCAGCTTGAGAAGGACTTTTCGACATACGCTGAGAAGAACCTGGGCTACAGGGTCAGCTTTGATGACGAGGCCAGCGGAAGTGTCATGGCCGTCAGGAAGGTCACGGACCTTCATAAGAACGCCGACATAGTTGCCACCGCTGATTACACCCTTATTCCCCAGATGCTGGTCCCCAACTACACCGACTTCTACGTCCTCTTTGCCACAAACGAGATAGTGATCGCGTTCACCAACGAGAGCAAGTACGCGAATGAGATAAACTCCACAAACTGGTATGAGATACTGGCAAAGCCGGGCGTCACCTTCGGCTTCAGCAATCCCAACGACGACCCCTGTGGCTACCGTTCTGCCATGGTGATGAAACTGGCCGATCTCTACTACGGAAAGCCCATATTCGAGACGCTGGTTGAGGAGAACACGAACATACACGCCAACGGAACCCACATCTACGTCCCTAAGGACATACAGTTCAGGACAGGTAAAGTCGTGATGAGACCCAAAGAGACCGATCTGGTCGGCCTTGTGGAGTCCGGAAGCCTCGACTACTTCTTCATATACAAGAGCGTTGCGGAGCAGCACCACCTGAGGTATATCGAGTTGCCGGATAAGATAAACCTCAGGGACTTCAAACTCGCCGGTTACTACTCCCAGGTCCAGATAACCCTTGGCTCAACTGGGAAGGTGATAACGGCGAAGCCTATCGTTTACGGCGTCACGGTTCTCAAGAACGCGCCACACAGGGGGCTCGCCCTTGAGTTCCTCAAGTACTGGCTCAGCAGTCAGGGAAGGAACGTGTTCCAGAAGAACTACCAAGACTTCCTCAACCCACCCATAGCCTTCGGTAACGTGCCCCCGGAATTGAAGGGTGAAGTGAAGGTGGGGTCAGGCTAAGGCTTTTTAACCCCTCCTCCCATTTTTTCTGGTGGTTTCCATGGAATCGTGGCTCCTCAGGCGGGCGGTGTTCCTCCTCTTCATCGCCCTTGTACCTTTCTCCTGTGCGATTAGGTATCCCCTCGTGGTGGGCAGGACTGCCGATATCATCAGCTGGTCTGGTTTTTTCATGTTCACAGTGTCCCTCGCCTTCGCTTTCTACGTCCACTCCCTCTTCCCCAGGAGCCATAAACGACCGGGAGACTTCAAGAACCTCCTCACCGATGGGCCATACCGCCACGTCAGGCATCCATTCTACGCGGCCTTTATCGTCATGGGCTTTGGGATTGCCCTCTGGTGCCTCAGCGTCCCGGGTCTCATTGCATACGCCCTAATGCTGCCCCTCTGGGAGAAAGTGGCTGAGATCGAGGAGAGGGAGCTGCTGGAATATTGGGGAGACCTTTACCATGAGTTTATGAGGACCCGTGGCAGGTTCTTTCCAAGGAGGGCCTCGAGATGAGGCGGGATTACACCCTTTACCTGTTCGCAGCCATCGGGAGCTTTCTTATAGTCTACATAATCCTGCCCCTGTTAGTTATATTCCTCAAGCAGGCCTCTGATTTCGGCATGCTCGTGAAGACGCTCCATGACCCGCTAGTTATTCGGTCCCTTAGAAATTCCCTTCTCACGGCCACCGCGACGGCGCTGATAGCCATCACCTTTGGAGTTCCGCTCGGCTACGCCCTCGCCAGGATGGAGTTCAGGGGTAAGAGCCTCGTTCAAGCGATGGTCGATGTTCCGATAGTCATACCTCACTCCGTTGTTGGGATAATGCTCCTGGTTACCTTTTCCCGGGCCATTCTTGACAGTTATCAAGGGATAATAGCCGCTATGCTCTTTGTCTCAGCGTCGTTTACCGTAAATGCAGCCAGGGATGGCTTTTTGGGGGTTGATGAGAAGCTTGAAAGTGTTGCCAGGAGCCTCGGTGCCTCGCGCCTTAGGGCGTTCTTCTCGATTGCCCTCCCAATAGCCCTGCCGTCCATCTTCAGCGGGGCAATAATGACGTGGGCGCGGGCTATAAGCGAGGTTGGGGCTATACTCATCGTGGCGTACTATCCCAAGACCGCTCAGGTCCTCGTTCTGGAATATTTCAACAACTACGGTCTCAGGTCCTCCCGTCCGATTTCGGTGATTCTTGTGTCCATGAGCTTAACCATCTTCGTACTGCTGCGCTGGCTGGTGGGGAGGGAGAGGAATGCTTGAGGTAACCTCCGTGTCCAAGGATTACAGGGGATTTCACCTGAGGGACGTCACTTTCAGGGTTGAAACGGGCGAGCACTTCATAGTACTCGGGCCCAGCGGGGCTGGAAAAACGGTTCTCATTGAGATCATCGCCGGGATAGTAGAACCCGACTCCGGAAAGGTCTTCCTTGATAGTGAGGACATCACCCACCTACCCCCCGAGAAGCGGGGGCTGGCTTACGTTCCACAGAACTACGCCCTCTTTCCCCACATGAGCGTTTTCGACAACATAGCCTTTGGGCTGAAGCTCCGTCACCTCCCCAAGGGTGCCATCGAGAGGAAGGTCCGGGAGGTGGCTGAGGTGCTGGGGATAGAACACATCCTCCACAGGAAGCCAAAAACCCTGAGCGGAGGAGAGAGCCAGCGTGTGGCCATAGCGAGGGCCCTTGTCGTAGAGCCGTCTCTAATCCTCATGGATGAACCCTTCGCCAACCTCGACCTCCAAACCAGAGGAAGGCTCATCCAGGAGATGAAACGGTGGAGGAGGGAGCTGGGTTTTACCGCCCTTCACGTGACGCATTCGTTTGAAGAAGCTGTGAGCCTGGGGGATCGCGTTGGCGTCATGCTGGGGGGGAAGCTCGTTCAGGTTGGGGGCGTGAGGGAGGTTTTCTCGCGCCCAGTGAGTGAGGAGGTCGCGCGCTTCCTCGGATTTGAGAACATAGTTGAGGGCACCGCGGAGGGGAACGTCCTGCGGACTAACGGGGTTGAGATAGAGCTCCCCATCGAAGCCACGGGTAGGGTTAGAGTTGGTTTGAGACCGGAGGACATCGTGCTGTCGCTCGAACCCCTGAAGAGCTCCGCCAGAAACGAGCTCCACTGTATCGTCGAGAGTGTGGAAGAGCTGGGCCCCATCGTCAGGGTCCATATACGAACGGGCGGTCTTTTTCTCAGGGCGTTTATCACCCGTTCCTCAATGATGAACATGGGTATAAAGCCCGGGACTTGGGTTTACGTTGGCTTCAAGGCGAGTGCACTTCACGTATTTTAACATCCCCCTCTTTATGGTATGCTCCGGGGATTTTCCAACGGGCAAAGTTTAAATAGATAACTACGAAAAGGCATCACCAAGGGCCTCATCCGGTGGTTTCAATGCGCAGGTACGTTGCGGCTGTGTTCACCGTTCTAACGATGGTTCTCCTTCTGCTCTCCATGGGGAGCTACATAGAGAAAGCCTCCAACGGTGCCACGATCGCCGTTCCCGCGGCAGGTTTTTCCGCTCCCTCCGGGGGGATGTCCAGCGCCGGTAACACCACCGGTGAGCAGGTTCTGATAGTTACCGGCGCCGCCAATACCAGGTATCTCCGCCTTAAGGAGTACTCATCGTACGTGGATGGCAGGTGGGTGGAGGCTAACACCAACTACACCACGGGGGGACCGGAGGTTCCCCGGATAACACTCGCTCAAACCGCTCTCAAGGACAGGATAACGGTTCTTTCAAGCACTCCCCTCACCCAGTTGCCGGTTTCCCTCTACACATTTAACCTGTCCATTCCGTATGAGTACTCTCCAGGAGTTGACCTTTTCAGGGCGGTGACCCCCGTCAAATCTTACACGTTCACCGCCCTTCACTTCACCATTCCACCCAGGATCTTGGAGTCCCTCAACTCAACGCCGCTCGGTGAGTACTCAGCCGTTAACGCCAGTCCTGAGCTCAGGGAGCTGGCCCACAACATAACCCGTGGTTTGAAGAGTGACTACCAGAAAGCGGTTGCCATACAGTCGTACCTGCTGAGTAACTACCGGTACTCGGTTGTCACTCCCGGGCCGCCCGCCGGTGCGGACCCCATCGAATGGTTCCTCTTCCATTCGAAGGTTGGAGATTCAAAGGCGTTCAACGGTGCTTTTGTGATTCTGGCCAGACTGAACGGCCTATCGGCGAGGCTGGTCTCAGGGTACAAGATAATGCCTGTTCCCTTTGCCCAGCAGGTTACCAACTCGCAGAGGGCTTATTGGGCGGAGGTCTACTTCAAAGGGGTGGGATGGATACCTTTCGATGCAACTTCGCCCTTTACGGGAAGAAGCCACTGGAACCGTCCTCCAGAGGAGAACACGAGTGGCAATCAGTCTCAAGGGCCTATGTCAATCTCCGTCCATCCCGGGCAGCCGGTTCACGTGTCCCTCCCAGAGGACAGGTGGTTGATTGTTAACGGCACCCCGACACACAACGTAACCCTTAGGCTCATTCACCCCGGGAACTACTACTATCCCCTCGTGGAGCTTGGATGGTCCAGCAAGGCTTACACGCTCTCCATACACGTTACCGGCGGAAGGTTTTACCTGAACACCGGTAGGCCTGTGGTAACGGGGCTTCCCGGCGACAACATCGAGGTTCACGTTAATGGGAGTTTGACCGGCTCCTACGTTATCTCCCCCGATGTCCGTGTGGTTTCCCCCCTTTTCTCTAGGCTAGTTGTCACGTCAAGGTTTCCCTCCTTCAGTGCGATGCGTACCTTTTACGTGCCAAAGACGGTCACCCCCTCATTCTACCCCATTAGGGTTATCGCCACAGCTTCCTATGGGGAGGAGAGTGTCTTACTGTTCTGGGCACATATCACGGGCACTATCAGGGTCCATAGCTTCGTTCCCGAGGCATTTGGCCCGGACGAGCGCATCGTCCGCGGCGGTTTGATACATGTTGTGGGAAAGGTCGTTCCGGACAGGGGAAACCTCACCCACGGCAGAGTCTACGTAGCTCTGACCAGGAATTTAACTTCGTCCGGTGTCGTGATCGGCAACGGAACCGTGGTAAACGGTGGCTTCAACCTCACATGTCACCTTCCCCAAGAGCTCCCTGTTGGGAAGTACTACCTGATTACGCGGGTTGTTTCAGTTAATTATAAGACAGCAACCGATGTAACGGAGATAACGGTGTCCGCCAAAACTGGCATAGAGCTGACCGTTCCGTCGGTGGTCCCAGTCCGTAACATCACCATTGGGGGCACGGTTGTGGACGACCTCGGTACCGGGGTTACCGGAGACGTCAGCCTCACCTTGGACGGTCATCCCCTCGGAACCGTTAACACATCTCCCCCTGGTTATTTTTCTCTAAACGTTTCCGTTTCGCCCGGGATGCACAGGTTAAGCGTTTTATACCCGGGTTCAAAGACGTACCTTCCCTCGCGGGCAAATTTAACCTTCACCGCCGTTGGGGTGAACATATCGACTGTGGAGGAGGGGGATGAACTGCGGGCCTCGGGGAGGATAGAGGGGATGAAGAACGGCAACCTGAAGCTGGACACCCCCGTTGGCATCAAGACGGTACCCTTTTATGGTGGCCGCTTCAACACTTCCCTTCCACTCAGCCCAGAGCTGGGGGCGTACAACGCCACCTTCACCATCAACGGAACCACCGTCGCGAGCCTCTGGGTTGATCCATACCGCGGGAGGGGGATAATGCCTTTAATCAGCGTTGAGAACTCTTCAAACCGCACTCTGCTTACCGTCCGGCTTACGGACAAGGATGGAAACCCCGTTAAGAACGAAATCGTTTCTCTGAATCTCAACGGCACAAGATACCTGGTGAAGACGGACGATAAGGGCAGGGCGGTGTTGAAGTTGCCCAGGGGCATCCACCTAGATCCAAACTCCCTGAAGCTGAGGGTTGGTGGAAGGTCGATAACGACCGGAGGCTCCGGTCTAAATCTCGATTTCCTGAGGTATCTTCTTATCCTCCTGCCGTTGCTCCTGTTCGTCCACCTCTATTCCTCAGGCTTTCGGTGGGGCTCCCCCAAGAGGGGCTCACACTCTGTTGTCTCACCGCACTTTGAAGCCCTGAAGCTGGAGAGAACCGTATACCTGCCCGGCGAGGAGATCACCCTGAGGTTCAGGAGGTCAGTGAAACTGTTCGTTGACGGTGAGTTGTTCGGTAGGGGAATGGAGTTCCGGCTAAAGCTGCCACAGGGTGACCATGAGCTGAGGGTGGGTTCTCGGAAGGTTACCGTGCACGTTCTTCCTCCAAGGGATGCCGTGATAATGCTCTACAAAGAGGGTTTTCTGCCAGCGGCCCGAAAACTTGGTATGAGAACGGAGGAAGCAACCCCAGAGGAGATAGCCACCGCGCTCAGTGGCAAGTTCCCGAAAGATGCTCTTCATGAGGTCACGGTACTGTTTGAAAGGGCCAAGTATGGGACGATGGAACTCTCAGATGACGACTTCGGGGAGTTCCTCCTCGCGCTTTCCAAGCTGGGGGTGATTGAGGATGAAAAAGCTTGACACAGTCATAGCTTACTATCCCGTTCTCATGGTTATTGTGTACGCTGCGTTTACCTACCGTCCTCTGAGGCCGTATCTGGATCCGTACCTGTTACCCGTGGAGGTATTCCTGAGCGCCCTCTTGATAGCCAGACTGTTCTCAACGGTAGGATTTGGGCCCCTCTCTGGGGCCGTTAAAGGCCTGGGAATCGCGATTGCCGTTTATTATCTCCCCGTCCTTTCCGGTATTAACTACAACCTCTCCACAGCCCTCGCGATCTTCGTCGTTGGGGTCTCCATCGCCTCCCTCGCCGGGAGCCTGGGTGGAGGGCTTGACCTGCTGGTGAGGGGCATCGGTGTCGGAATAGCCGTAACGACCCCTTACTTCGTCCCCCGCCTTGGGGGGTTGGGAAGTTCATTTTTGTACCTCGGGACTGGAATAGCGGCCCTCTACATCCTCGCGTTCGTGGAGAAACGGTTCGGCGGCGTCTTCATTGAGCGTCATCTTCTCGGTCTAATCCTCCTCGTTATCATAGTGTTCGGTTACGCCGCCCTTAGTCCATACCTGTCCAACAGATTTCCTCGATACGCGGTTCTTGTACAGTGGGGGGTTGTCGTTGCTTCCCTCTTTCTGGCAACGGTGATGATAAACTCCAACTTCTCGACCAGGAATTTCGGTGCGTACCTTGTGGGTGAGTGGAGGAGGCATGAAGGTGAGGTGACATTTTTGGAGGATGTGGAGTTCAAAGACGCAAAAAAAGCCGTGGAGGATTTTGTTCTCAACAGTCAAAAGGCCCCCCTGGTTTCTTTCATAGCGTTCTACGGTTCTTCCGTGATGTCCCGCTCCGAAATGGAGGAACTCCTTCGCCCGGTGGTCGATTATGAGGATACGAGGGTAACCCCGTTCACCCCGCTGTGGCTCGTTAAGAAGTACGCAAGGAAGGACGCCGAAAGGCGGAGGAAAATTGTTGAAAGCGTCTTTAAAGAACTCAGGTCTGGAGGTAGGATAAATGGACGTTGAAAGATTGTATGCTATCTCGAAGGATGTGCTTGATTCAATCTCTGAGGTGTACATAGGAAACCGCGGCGTCGTGAGAAAGACCCTTGCAGCGGCGCTCGTCAATGGAAACGTGCTCTTTGAAGACCATCCCGGCCTTGGGAAAACCCTTCTGGCTAAGGCGTTTGGAAAGGCCCTTGGTCTAGAGTACCGGAGGATACAGTTCACGCCCGACCTGCTGCCTGCGGACATAATTGGAACCAAAGTCTGGCGCCAGAACACGGGGACGTTTGAGCTGGTTAGGGGGCCGGTTTTTACCAACGTGCTGCTGGCCGACGAGATAAACCGCGCGCCCCCCAAGACCCAGTCCGCCCTCCTCGAGGCCATGGAGGAGAGACAGGTCACCGTGGAGGGGGACACCCTTAAACTCGATGAGCCTTTCTTCGTGATGGCCACCCAGAACCCCCTTGAGTTCGAGGGCACCTACCCCCTTCCGGAGGCCCAGCTTGACAGGTTTGCGCTGAAGATGAGCGTTGGTTATCCAGGAACCCTTGAGGACGAGGTTGCCATACTGGAGGCGAGGCTTAAGTGGGCGAAGGACGACCCGACAACGGACATGAGGCCTGTGACGGACAGGAAAACCTTCCTGGAGATGCAGGCCTTCGTTGAGCACTCCGTTTACATACACCCGGACGTGATCCGTTACATAGCCGAGCTCGTGAGGAACGCTAGGGGCGACGAGAGGGTGGAGGCGGGGCCGAGCCCAAGGGGTGCCCTCACCCTTCTCAAGATATCGAAGGCAAACGCCGCCCTCTCCGGGAGGGATTTCGTCATACCCGATGACGTTAAGGAGTACGCCCTGGATGCCCTTGCCCACAGGGTCGTCTTAAAGCCCGAACACGCCTTCGAGGGTGTACGTGGGGAGGACGTGATACGGGATGCCCTGAACAAAACCCCCGTTCCCAAAGGAGAGATGCGTGAGGAATGATGAGCGCCGTAAAAGAACTCGTCTCAACGTCCCTGTGGTTTGTGTTCATTGCGGCCTTGGTGGGTAGCCCACACTTTGCCTACTACGCACTGTTCCCGATTTCCCTGCTGGCGGTTGGGTTCATCATTGAAAGCCCGCACGGTATCGGAGTGAGGATGGATACGAACCGCAGGATTTACCGTGTGGGTGAGGAGATTAAAATCCGGGTCAATCTCTCAGTGGAACGGGGGATTGGGTGGGTCGTCATCAGGAACCCCCTTCCCCCGGAGGCGTCCCTGGTTGAGGGCAGCAATGTGAGGACCTTTTTTAAGGGACTCAGGAGGTTTGAGGTTGAGTACGAGTACGTCATCGTGCTCCCGAAGAGGGGCCGTTACACTCTCCCCCCCACGGAGGTCTATGCTGAGCACGTTCTAGGTGTCAGGGAGTCTACGTACGCCGTGTTCACGGGAGGAACGGACGTGACGGTGATGCCGGAGTTCGTGCTCTCCCGGCGTCTCCATGCTCCAAGGAAAAGGTCGAAACTCGCCGTTCCTGTAACGACCCAGTCAGTCCGGGGTGCACTTTCAACGGATTTTAAGGAGATTCGGGAGTACCTTCCGGGTGACCCCCTGAGGTTCATAAACTGGAAGGCCACCGCCCGGCTGGGTGAGGTCAGGGTGAACGAGTACGAGCGTGAAGGTAAGAAGACCGTCTTCTTCTTCGTCGATGTCACCGGGAGAATGGGCGTGGGCAGCACCCTGAGAACCCCCCTTGAGTACTCCGCCAGTTTGGTGGCCTCCCTCTCTTACTACTTCCTGAAACACGGATACAACGTTGGGCTGTACCTCGTCGGCAGCGGTAAGCTTCTCATGCCGTCCACGGGGTCCGAGCAGTTCCACTCCATACTCCGCGCCCTGACCGAAGTTCAGCATATCGAGGGGAGCACTGAGGGCTTCAGGAGTGCCGTTGAAAAGACAAAGCGTATAGTGGCCCAGTACACCCCGCTACTCATATACGTGACCAACCTGATAGAGGAGGGGTTCTCTGATGTCGCCGGTTCCCTCACCGCGGTGATCTCCGCCTACAGAAAACGCCTCCCCGCCATCGTCATTGATGTCTCACCCTACTCGGTTTTTGAAGACGGTGCGGTGTCCCTCATTGAGCTTGAGAAACGGGCACTGTCCGCCAAGCTCTCTCCCCTGGCCAGGGTTATTCACTGGGATCCTTCGGAGGGGAGCGTGAGCTCAGTGCTGGCTAAAACCATCATGATGGTGAGGTAAATGGTGCGTGTGAAAAGTGTTCTGCTGGGGATTAAGTTCTTCTTGGTCGCTCCACTTATTCCGATGACAGTCGATGCGCTGCTGTCCCTGAAGGGCGTTGGGACTACGATCTCCACACTCGGCATTCCGGGTCAGCTAACGGTCCGGGGAATTCTAATTGTCTTGATGGGGTTGGTTTCCTTCGCTTTGCTGTTTAAGTATAAGGTAAGCAAGGTGGTCTCTGTTCTGATGCTGGTGTATACGGTTCCCCTTCTCTTCAGCACGGCGGGTGTACTGACCTCCTTCTTTCCGGAGCTGTCGGGTTTCGTGAGCACGAGAGTCTCATGGGGGTACGTTCACGGCTATATACTCATGCTGCTCTTCGGGATGTACGTGGATCGTCTCTGGGACAGGGTAAACACCCTCTCCAATTGGGGCGTCCTACCGGACGATATCACCTCATCCACATATCACCATCTCCTGTCCGTCTCCATGGGGTTTGGACTTGCGGCCTTGCTGAGCCTTGTCGTTTACGCATTTCTCTTTGACAACTGGGATGTGT
Source organism: Thermococcus sp. (assembly GCF_026988555.1). Taxonomy (NCBI): domain Archaea; kingdom Methanobacteriati; phylum Methanobacteriota; class Thermococci; order Thermococcales; family Thermococcaceae; genus Thermococcus; species Thermococcus sp. Next base: position 12,353 of record NZ_JALSLB010000002.1, read on the forward strand.
TGCTCCGCAAGGTCCCGGCGCCGTACTACTTGGTATCCATCCTTGTTGTCGTGCTGGGCTTTTTCATTGCCCTGGGGGCGTACTCACCGGGAGGGGGCGAGAGAATCGCCGTTGTCAAGACCCGCCTTGTGATAGGGCCCCATTTTGAGTACGAGGTCGTTGAGGATGGGGTGTCCCGCCTGGTTCTGCGGGGGGTGGGTATTCCCCAGGAACGCGAGGTGATTCTGAGCTACCCACAGAGGGATAACCCCGAGGGGATAATCCTGATATGCGGGGGTCTCAAAAAAACTCTCAAGAGGGTCTATGAAGGTAAAGACGCCGGAAAGAACTTTGTGGTGTATTCTGATGAGGGCACTAACCGGATATAACTCAGATCCCGTGCTCGGTAACTGTTGGGGCCATCGAGGAGCTTGGCTCTCATTTGGGGGTTGATGATTTTCTGCTTAATGTCTTATGGTTGGCGCTCAATAATTGAACTGGAACAGAAAAGGAAAAGAATTTACGTGGACTTCAAGGCGAGCGCGTTGCACGTGTTCTGACCCTGTCCCTTATCTCCACCGGCAGGTTCTCGTAGACCTCCCTCAGCGCCTCTATAAGCTCCACCAGCTCTTTTGCCGTCAGCGTCGTCGTCTTCGGGCCTATCTCGAGTATCAGCGCGTCGTATTCCTCAGGTAAGACTTCCTCAAGCTCGTCAAGGTGCTCGCTCCTCCTTGGAATGAGGTTCACCTCGCCTATCATCCTCCCGGCCCTTATCCTGGCTTCCTTTTCCTCTATCGGCACTGCCTTGGGGCAGTCGTAGCGCTCGACGAAGATTTTGATATCCACCACGGGCGTTCCGTCTATGGCGTCAATCTCATCTATGTAGAGTTTGCCTTCTTCGATGCGGTGGATTCTGACGGTGTAAAGGGCTACCGGGTTCGGTCTGTAGGGCGAGCGCGTCGCGAAGACACCTGTTAGCGGGTTCTTCGGGTTCCCGTAGGGGTGCACCTTGAAGACCCTTCTCCCCGCTGGAGTATCACTTTCGTGGAACCAGAGGACAAGCTTAATCCAGTCACCTTCTCTAAGGCCGTCGGTGGCCCCCCAGAACCCGGGTAGAATTTCGATGAAGGTTCCTTTGTCCTTCCTTACGTAGCCGACGGGAACGAGTTTGAGGGATTCGAAGTTCATACTCACCACCTCATGTTCCGTGCTCCCAGCTCTCCAAATAGCGCCTCTGCTCCTCTGTGAGTTCCTCAATCCTTATTCCCATCGAGGCGAGTTTGATCCTCGCCACGGTCTCGTCTGTTTCCCTCGGGAGCACGTAGACCTTTGGCTCAAGCCTCTCGTGGTCCTTCAGTATGTATTCGGCCGCCTTCGCCTGTAGTGAGAAGCTCATGTCCATTATCTCCGCGGGGTGGCCGTCAGCGGCCGCTAAGTTCACAAGTCTGCCCTCGGCGAGCAGGTAGAGCCTCCTTCCGTCCGTCATCCTGTACTCGGTTATGTTCTGCCTGGGCTGGTTTATCTCAACTGCAAGTGCCTCAAGGTCCGGCTTCCATATCTCAATGTCGAAGTGGCCGGCGTTCGCTAAGATAACACCGTCCTTCATGACCTTGAAGTGCTCTCCCCGAATGCACTTGATGTCGCCCGTCGAGGTGATGAAGATGTCTCCGACCTTGGCGGCTTCCTTCATGTCCATGACGAGGAAGCCGTCCATCCTCGCCTCCAGGGCCCTTATCGGGTCAACCTCGACGACTATGACGGTAGCCCCGAGACCCTTAGCCCTCATCGCTATGCCCCTGCCGCACCAGCCGTAGCCGACAACGACGACGTTCTTGCCGGCTATGAGGAGGTTCGTTGTTCTCAGTATTCCGTCCCACGTTGACTGGCCGGTGCCGTAGCGGTTGTCAAAGAGGTACTTGGTATAGCTGTCGTTCACGGCTATAATGGGGAACTTCAGAACGCCGTCCTTCTCCATCGCGCGGAGCCTTATCACCCCTGTCGTCGTCTCCTCGCTCGCGCCCCAGACCCCATCGACGAGCTCCCCCCTCTCCCTCATCAGGGTGCTTATCATATCTGCCCCGTCGTCTATGATGATGTTCGGCCCTATGTCGAGCGCTTTGTGCATGAACTCGTAGTACTGCTCCCTGTCCTCTCCCCTGATGGCGTATACCCTGACGCCTGCCTTGGCCAGTGCAGCGACGACGTCGTCCTGGGTTGAGAGCGGGTTGCTGGCAGCGGCAGAAACCTCGGCACCTGCGGCTTTGAGCGTGAGGAGCAGAAAAGCCGTCTTCATCTCAAGGTGGAGCGTCGTGGCTATCCTGACCCCCTTGAATGGCTTTTTTCCCTCGAAGTCCGCCCTTATGTGCTGAAGGACAGGCATAAAGCGTGAGACCCAGTCTATCTTCTTCTCCCCGCTCGGTGCGAGTGATATGTCTTTAACACAGTAATCCTTCGTGCAGTCCACTTTCATCACCGGTTGACCCTTGGAGCTGACCCTTAAAACCCTTGGGTTACCAATTGTGGATTTCAGACTTCAAAAACTTCCATTCCGGGAAAGGTTTTTAGGTAAAAATGAGTAGAAGGATTGGTGTTCCCATGATAGTGGATCTTTCGGTGCCCCTCTCGGACGATACCCCTGCCTATCCGGACGACCCGCCGGTTAGCGTTAGGCTCTGGGCCGTCATTGACAGGGACGGCTACTACATGAACGTCCTCAAGCTTGGCGAGCACTCAGGGACGCACGTTGATGCACCTGCTCATTTCATCCCCGGGGGAAAGACCGTTGACGAGATGCCTTTGGACAGGTTTGTGGGAAAGGGTATGGTCGTAGATGTCAGGAACGGAAGCGGCCCGGTAAAGCTCGACGAGATTCCGGATTCAGGCTACTTCGATAGAATGGTCCTGTTCCTGACGGGCGGAAGGGAGCTCTCCCCGGAGGTGGCTCTGTTCTTGGTGGCGGAGGGGATTAGAGCAGTTGGCACAGATGCGATGAGCATCGGCGACGATGCCGTCCACAAGATACTACTGTCGGCCGAAGTACCGATTTTCGAGAACCTGACCAACCTCGAAGTTCTTCTGGGTGTGGAGTTCACATTTATGGCATTTCCCCTGAAAATAGAGGGCGGCTCAGGGGGTCCCGTGAGGGCTGTGGCTTTTGTGGAATGAACCAGGTTATATCCCCCAATTCAATGATAACATACCCAATTGGATTAATCAGAACGGTAGGAGGGTCAATTAAACGTAATTAAACGTTTTGAAACCTTTGTTAACAGTTAAAAAATGAGCACTACCCCTCAAAGCTTTTTTATAAACAATCTTTAACACAAATAGACGATTTCGTGAAAAAAGCTTAAATATTGGCTCTTTCATAAAGATTACTGAGGTGGGGGCTCATGATAGGAAAAAGAGTGATGACAATCCTCTTTGGATTGCTGATGGTAGCGACACCAGTAACGTTCAGCAACGTAAGTGCGAGCACGAGCGTGACGGTGATCTTAGCGAGCGACAACGAGGCAGACTGCACCATTGCCGAATATCTGGCGAACGTAACCGGGGCCGTGGTAGTCACGACCACGTGGGGCGTCTATGACCCGAACGTTACGGCGGAGATTATGAGCTACGCCCCGGATGAGGTGATAATAATCGGCGGGCCCGATGCTGTGGTTGAACAGTACGTCAGCGACCTTCAGGAGCTTGGCATAACTGTCGAGCGCTGGGGCGGCCAGAACAGATACGAAACAAACCTCCAGGTGATGGAAAAGGCTATGGAAAAATTTGGCCTGAAATTCAACGAAAGCGTTATCGTGCCGGGCAATGACAGCCTCGCCATAAAGAACGCCCTCAAAGTCGCGGTTCAGAACAGGGCGATGGTGCTCTACGTCAACAAGACAACCAACGTTACAAAGCTCATGGAGAGATTTCAGATACGCGAGGCATTGGCCTTTGGAAGTCCGGCATCCAAGAAGCTCATGGAGCGCGTGAAGGAGCAACTCAGGGGGTGCAACTGTACCGCCAGTGAAGTCCAGCTCAACGTCACGAAGGAAACTGTGCTTCAGCTCATGATTCAGGTTAGGGAACGCGTTAGAACCATCAAGGAGATAGCGAACGAAACCAACTGCACCCAGCTCATGCAGCAGGTGCGCGTCATGGAAATGACGATGGAAAAGGCCAACCAGGCCCTCCAGGCAGGCAACTACACCTACGCGTATCAGCTTATGCTCGAACTTCAGGTAAGGACGCAGTTTGGCCTCAAGGCGGCAAACGGAGAAATGAGGAAAATGCTGGGTAACAGCGAAAAGATGGCGCTTGAAAGGGAAATGATCAAGCTCCAGGCACAGGTATCGGTGATGGAACGGGCTGACATCAACGTTACCGGGATAAACGCCCTCATGGAGCAGCTCAGGGTTGCAATCCAAAACGGTCAGTACGAGCAGGCGAGGGGGCTCATGAACCAGATAAAGGCCATGGTAAGGGAGGCTTACCAGAAAGGAAAGGAAACCATACGGAGCAACCCTCCCGCGAAGTCGTCTAAAGGAAGAAAGCATTGATATCACACGTTGAGCACCACCATCTTATGGGCGGTAAAATCAGGGGTTTGAATCGGCCCCTTTTTGCCGCTCCCTTCTCTTTTTCTTCTGCTCCCTTGTGTATGGATACCTCATTATGTGTCCGCAGTTGAGGCATTTGATCACGACGTGGCCGTTTCTGAGCCTCACCCGGGCATTTCTTCCGGGAACAAGGAGGGAGTGGCATTTCTTGCAGTAGCGCCGCTTCCACTTCCCCGGCATCCTTATCCTCGCCTTCTGCTGAACTGCGAGGGCTATCTCAACGTAGCGGTTGGCTAATTCGGGCTCGTATGGGAAAACACGCTCCGCCAAGGTGAAGAGTATCTCAATCCTTTCCCTGGCAATTCTCCTCTTCTCCCTCTGCTCCCTCTGACGGAGAAACTTTTTCCTGCCCATGCCACCACCTACTTTATCATCCTCAGCCTTCCGGCAAACGGCTCGTACAGGTAGCCCTCACGCAGGAGGCGCTCGATGATTTTCGCCGCATCGCTCCGTTTGAATCCATACCTGATGAGGGCGCTGTGAAATTCCTCCCATGAGACACTGCCGTCGGCAGATGTTGCCTCCAGATCCATGAATATGCTCAGGGCTATGTTGGCTCTCCTATCCCTGCTTATATATCTTTCATACTCCTTAACGGCCTTCATCAGGATGTCAGGCGGTATCTCATTCATCCATGTGTCAAGAATCTCCTGATTTATAACGAGGACGTCGCTTATTATGCTCCTTTTCAGCCCCCCCTCAAACCTGGCCATTGATCCGAGGATGTGGGTGCTTAGGAGGAAGCGCGTGTTGGTCTCGAATACCATGCCGCTCAGCCTCAGTGCATCGAACTTCTCGCCGTATTCCATGCGGTTCTTCATAATCCAGTCCTCAAATCGCTCCCTGAAAATCCTGAGTTCTCTATCCCCCAGGCTCATTGACGCCATTTTTGCCCTCTCTTTGAATATCGTGGCTATAACGTTTGGAATGAGCTGCTCAAGCTCGCGGTTCTTTTCATACCCCACGGGTTCATTCAGGATGAAAGGCACCTCTGAGAGGTATGCGAGGGGATCATCGGGCAGGATTTTTGCCTTTTTCGGCGTTAAAAAAACAGCATCCTTTGATTTGAAATATCTGAACGCCCATTTCGGAGCGGGTATTTCATTTTTGAGCACAGCTCTGGAAAAGGGAGAGTAGTACCTGACAGGAGTTTCCGGCAGATATGCCACAAAATCCAGATCAAGGTGTTCATCCACGAAATGCCATCTCTTCTCCTTCCTCAGAGAAAGCTCCCTCGGAAAGAGTCCCGTTATGTATTTCACGGCCTCCCATATGGAGAGAATAATTCTGTCCCTGTCCTTGAATGTCGAAAAGGTAACCCCCTCTCCCCATTCCCTGTTAGACCCCAATATCCTGGGGGATGCGAAGAGGGAGTAAAGAAAGGCCTTCTCAAAGTCATAGCTGGCATAGATGGTGTCCATGAACAGATTTTCAAACTCTTTTTTGCTCAGGGCAGTCTCATCGTATTGAAGCCAGTATTCCGAGTAGTCCTCACCCCTCAGCTCGGCCACATTCAGCATCCTCAGCGTGCCGTAGGGATAGGAGTCCATGAAGCCCGAGACCCGGACGTAGCTCCCGCTCCTCACGCTGCCTGAGATTCTGCTGTTCTCCGTTATCCGGAGTATTAAATATGATACCATGGAGGCTTTTTGAAGGTCAGAGGGCTGGAGAGGGGAAAGGATGTAATAAACCGCATCATCCGGGGCATGGGGAGGTTTTCTCAGAAGGAGGAATCCCTCAAGCTCAGCCTGCTCGCCATTTTTAATTCCCTGGACTTTAAGCTGGAAATCCCTAACCCGCTTTTCAGGTGTCAAAGGCGTCCTGCCTCTCAGTGCCGTCAGGAGTTTCAGTATCTCTCCCTCCATACAGGGCATTCTTCAACCGCAAAGCTTATAAATCCATCTCAGGGAGTATGTATCGGTACGGCGGTCATAGCGGCGGGGTCACACCCGGTCTCGTTTCGACCCCGGAAGTTAAGCCCGCCAGCGTTCCTGGGTGTACTGCCCTCCGAGAGGGGGGCGGGAAACCGGGGACGCCGCCGGCCACTAGTCCTCCGCTTTTGTTCTCCGGACTTAAGGCTTAAATCAAAACTTAAAGTTAAAGTAGATTTTAGGTTCTGGGTTTAGAGTTTAGAGTTTAGAGTTAGAAGCTTAACAAACTATCATCCAAAACATACACATGAGGCAAAATTAAAATATCTTAATGCCGATGTGAGACTCATGAACGAGGAGGAGCTCTACCTCAAATGGGTGAGAAGGGTTGAAGCCCTTGAGAGGGAAGGAATAATAAAAAGCAAAAAGGTTAAAGAAGCTTTTCTTAAGGTGCCGCGTTATAAGTTCGTGCCGGAGGAAAGCGCACAGTGGTCGCATGTTGATGAGCCCCTGCCGATTCCTGCCGGACAGACGGTAAGCGCCCCCCACATGGTGGCGATAATGCTGGAGCTGGCGGAGCTGGAGGAAGGCATGAAAGTCCTTGAGGTCGGCACGGGGAGCGGGTGGAATGCCGCGCTGATAGCTGAAATCGTCAAGACCGATGTCTACACCATCGAGAGAATTCCTGAACTGGTTGAGTTTGCACGGAAAAACCTTAAAAGGGCAGGATATGAAGGGATAGTTCATGTCATACCCGGAGACGGCACGAAGGGGTTTCCTCCCAGGGCGCCTTACGACAGGATCATCGTCACCGCGGGTGCCCCACGGATTCCGGACCCACTGATAGAACAGCTCAAGTCAAGTGGAAAGCTTCTGATCCCCGTTGGTAGCTACCACCTATGGCAGGACCTTTACGTGATAACAAAAACTGGAAGTGGGAAGGTACGGAAGAGACGCTGGGGTGGCGTTGCCTTCGTTCCCCTGATAGGGGAGCATGGGTGGGAAGGGTAGCCTTTTAAGGAGATACTCAATTGTCGGGCAGGTGATGACATGGTGAGACTCATAGCCTTCGACCTGGAGGGAACCCTTGTGAAATCGATTTCAAGCTGGGTTGAGCTCCATAAGAGGTTCGGTACGTGGGAGAAGGGGATGGAGTACGCCGAGAGGTTCTTCTCGGGCGAGATTGGTTACGTAGAGTGGGCAGAACTTGACGCATCGCTCTGGAGGGAACATAGCTGGGATGAGATAATGGAGTGGGCGAACTCCGTCGAGTACATGGATGGGGCGAAGGAGCTCATTGCGTTCCTCCGCGATAACAACTTTAAGATCGCCATTCTAAGCAGCGGTTTGATGTGCCTCGCCCGTAGGGTTGGGGCGGAGCTCGGTGTTGATTACGTGTACGCCAACGAACTGATTTTCGACGAGGAAGGCCTTGTTACTGGAAGGGTCAACCCCGAGGTCGATTTCAAAAGCAAAGGTGCCATCCTACGGGACCTCAAGAGGAAGCTTGACCCCGAACTAACGATAGCTGTGGGGGACGGCTTCAACGATATAAGCATGTTCAAGGAGGCCGACGTTGCCATAGCGATAAATCCTCATGAGGGTGTCGAGGGGGACCACGTTGTTGAGAGCCTCCATGAAGTGGGGGAGATAATACAGGGCCTTCTGGACTGAGGGTCCGTGAAGGGCGTGCTCATCACCTGCCGTGCCGGTAGAGGACTCAGCAAAGCAAAAGCTCGTCATCCCCTCACATGCCTGCGAGCTTCAGTTCGATCCACCAGAAGATGTCTCCCCAGAGGTAGCTTATTAGAAACCCCAGGAAGAGGGCCGGTGCAAAGGGCATGGCCTTCTTGCGCAGGAACCTATTCTCTAGTTTTCCCTCCGTCACGAGAGCCTTTAATCTCTCGATCTGTTCTTTATTCAGGCCCTCGGCCGTGGTTGAGACAATGACCCTCCCGTGTTGGCCTTTTAATGAGGCTATGTCCCCCCTTGTCACCGCATCCTTAACCCTGTCGAGGAGGGAGGTTCTGTCCCGTTTTATCCTCTCTTCGTCCTCGTATATCGTCTCCCCCAGGATGTCCCACTCCTTCAGCGCCTCGACCGGAACCTCCTCCATCAGGACCGAGGCGCGCATGTACTTGACCGTCGCCAGGAACACCTTGAACATGTAGAGCATAAGGAGGAGTTTCCCGAACAGGAGGAGACCTGTGAGGGGGTTGAGGTGGACTAGGTACGCCAAGGTGATGGCACCTACGACATCACCCGCCTTCCGGAACTTTCCAAGCAGTGTTATCACGACCAGCGCAAACACCCATCCCCACAGCCCTCCAAACACCCATCCCACCGACTTCGCCATGACTATCTGGAACCCTATTCCCGCGGTTATCCAGAGGGCCACTTCGGCGGTCAGCTTCGCACCATCGGTGAATATCCTGACCAGCTCATGGTACTGTCTCCGGATTAGTATCACACCCAGGGAGTACAGGAAGATGAATGGGAACACGGCTATGATGCTGTTCAGGAGAATCGAGACTGGGTACAGTGGGTAGCTCACAGTGTACGGGGGAACCACCCTGCCCCAGAGGGGGGCGTACGGAAGCAGGGCCGAGAACCCGGCGAGTACCACGACGTCGCCGCTTGCCCAAGCACCGATGAAGTATAGCAGAAGACCAAGGAGAAGCCCTATCAGAAACGCTATGACTCCGGAGAAGGCAAGGATGGTGCTGTGCTCCACGGAAAATCCTTTGTAAAGGTAGTAGGCGATTCCAAGGCCGGCTATCGGAAAAACGTGAAGGTCATCGATAAACCCCGTCCGGATATCGGTGTACGAAGTGACGGTTCCCATAACCAGGCCCAGAACGAGGGGGATGTAATCCATGATTCCACCTCATAGGTTCTCGAGTATCTGCTTCCGTACCTGCTCCGTGTAGTTGCCCACTGCTTTTTCAATGTTTCTGGTTCCGTTCAGGACCACCCTGGTGGCGTACAGAACCAGCACTAACACCGCTGCTATCATGAAGAGGTACTCAAGGGCTCCCTGGGCTTTTCTTCTCATCTCCCACACCAGTTCAATCTTCGGTGCTAAAGGATTTAAAAGTTTCTACCCCCTAGGCTTTTAAGGGCGTGAAAGAATGGGAAGTGATGGAGATGAAAGTCTACAAATTCCGTGTTCGGGAGGAGTACCTGGAGTACATCCGATCCGGTGAGAAAAGGATGGAAGTCCGGGTGGCCTATCCTCAGTGGCGGAGCATAAAGCCCGGGGACAAGATACTCTTTAACAGCGAGATACCGGCGGTCGTTACGGAGGTCAAGCACTACGAGACATTTCGTCAGGTTCTCCGTGAAGAACCTGTAAAGAAGATATTTCCCGACGAGCCGAGCTTTGATCGGGCCCTTAAACGTTTTCACGGCATGTACGCCAAATGGAAAGAGAACAGGTACGGCGTTATGGTCATAAAGTTCAGGCTCCTGGGTGGGGAAGGATGAGACACCTGGAGTTCGATGGCAGGTACACCAGGGCAATTCTTGAAGGAAAAAAGCGGTCCACGGTGAGGAAGGGGAAGAAGCCAAACTTAAATCCCGGTGATGAAGTTCTGATACATGCAGGAGGCTACGTTATCGGAAGGGCCGTGGTTGAGAGGGTTGAGTGCAGGCGGGTTCAGGAGCTTACGGACGACGATGCGGTATCCGATGGATTTTCCCGCCGTGAAGAGCTCCTTGAAGCACTCAGGAGACACTACAAGTCTATATCCGACGTCGATACCGTGCATATAATCCGCTTTCGTATGGTTGAGTGTTTTGAGAAACCCGTCCTGAGCTCCGACTATGCCTACGAGGGCAACGTCCCCCTGACGATAGCGGAGATGGCCCTTAAGAACCTCTCCCTTCCTGAGAGGGATAGGGAGCTTATTGAGCTCTTCCTTCAAAGCGGAAGCCTCAGAAAGGCGGCGTACAGACTTGGTGGTCCGGATAAAAGGCGCGAAATACGGGAGGCGTTAAGGAGGGCGTACCTGGAGCTCAAAGAAGCGGGGTTGGTAAAATCGAGGGTTTAGGGCACCGCCACCACCTCGATGCTCTCCAGTATACTCGTTTCGTTCTCTCCATTCTCCCCCTTCACCCCGGATATCTTAACGGGCATGAGTTTGAACCTCCCACCGTCTATCACGTGCCTGAGCGTTTTTTCGAATTTCTCCATCTCCATGCTGCTTCTGAACTCCACCTTCGCTATGAAGTCGTACTCTCCGTATAGCCAGTGCCCCTCCACGGGCAGCCCCTTCAGGACCTCGTCCCGGACGCCCCAGACGAGGAGTATCGCTTCCATGCCATCACCGATTTGGGAAAGGACTTATTCCATAAAAAATTTTTCAAAAATTTTTCGACGTTTAGGCACAAATATCGGATTTGCCCCTCTGTTTCTTGACATTTTGCCAGGGAAAGGGTTTTAGTGCTGTTCTTGAAGGGACATCGGTGGTGGTATGAAGGCGATCTTTTTCGACTTCGTGGGGACCCTTATAACCAAAGCCGGGGAAAACGTTACCCATCAGAACATCGTTCGGAACGTCCTGGAAAGGGCAGGTAGAGATGATCTGGACGTCATCAAAGTCTGGGAGGAGTATGAGGCCGAAACCTCCTCAGCGTTCAGGGAACTCGCCGGGGGCCCCTACATGAGGATAAGGGACGTGGATACTAGGGCTATGCAACGGGTGGGGGAGCGCTACGGCTTTGAGGTCCCCCGGGACTTCTGGGAGATAAGCGTCTCGATGCATGAGAGGTACGGGGAACTCTCCCCGGACGCGGTCGAGACCCTGAAAGGCCTCCGGGAGATGGGCCTTCACGTTGGGGTAATCACGGATTCAGATGACGATTACATCGAGAGGCACCTTAAGGGGCTCGGCATCTACGGGCTCTTTGACTCCGTAACCACCAGCGAGGATGCGGGGTACTACAAGCCCCATCCCGGACCGTTCCGACTGGCCCTTGAACGGGCGGGCGTCTCCCCCGGGGAATCCCTGTACGTGGGTGATAATCCAGCCAAGGACTGCGTTGGCGCCAGAAAGGTCGGAATGCTCTCCGTTCTTCTTGACCCTGAGGGAAAGAAACGTGGGCTGTGGAGCGAGTGTGACTTCATTGTCTCAAAGCTGAGTGATGTGGTTGAAATAGTGAGGGGTCTGGTGGAAAAATGAGGGGTCGGAAACGGCAGGGCTCGTCATAGCCGCTGTAACGGCTCGTTTAGCGAAATTCTCGTCATTCCCCTGTTGTCTATTCAGCTGAGCCTTCCGTAGGCCGCCCACATCCTCTGGACGACCGTTATCCAGGCCAGAATCCCAACGAGGTAAACACCGTACCAGACGTAGCCAATCAGTGCGAATGCGATGAGGATGAGCAACCTCTCGGCGCGCTCCGCTATGCCGATCGCGAGCTTCCCTGAACCTGCAAGTTCCGCCCTACAGCGCTCGTAGCTCACAATGTACGCCCCCATGAACGTCAGAAATGCTGCGCGCCAGTCCACCAAACCACCCAGGGCAATTCCAAAGAGCACCGCTCCATCGCTTATCCTGTCCAGGGTGGAGTCCAGGAAGGCGCCAAAGCGGCTTGTTTTACCTGTCATCCTGGCCAGCGTTCCGTCGAGCGCATCCACCAGAGAGCCGAAGAGTAGAGTCACGGCGGCCCAGAACTGGTCTCCGATGTAGAACAGGTACGCCCCGACCAGGTTTATCAGCAGTCCCATGATGGTTATCGTGTTTGGGGTAACCCCGATTTTTGCGAGGGGACGTACAATTGCCTCAAGGTAAACCCTCACGTTCTCACGGTAGCTGTTCAGCATCCTCCCACCTCAAAGTTCGATGACCTTCTTGCCGCGTTCTTGGGGGATTATCTTCAGATTTGCCCCCTTGAATTCCCGTCTGAGTCCCTGTCCCTCCAGCAGTCTGTCGAGGAACACCGCCAGTGCTGCAACTTCACTGTGAGGCTGGTTCCCAACGCCCACGTTGTAGTGGGCCATTCTGTACACATCACCCGGAACCTTCTCCGCCCCAACGACCACCAGGATGTCCCTTCCGCTTTTCAGCTCCGACTTTATGCATGGGAGGGCCTCGTCCACATGAACCCCGTACATGGTTAGGTGAACCACGACACCCCCTCTCTCCTTCCAGTCCCTCAGCACCCTCCTCCACGAGGGATCGAATTCTATCTCAAAAGGCCCGCCCCATCTGTCCACAACGTCTCTGACGCTGTCCCTGACGTGTTCATCAACGTCGGCCGCTATTATTATTCCATCTGCCCCGAACGCCCTTGCCGTGAGTGCAACATGGGTCGTTATCCTCTTGTCTCTTTCGGGTCTGTGTCCGAGTCTCAACACACCTATCATCCTATTTCACCTGCGAATATCCTCCAGTACCTTGTGAAGTTCTCACTCCATGTCATATCCCTGTAAAACTCGTACATGGTTTTTACGTTTTTCTCTATCCTCTCCGTGCTGTACTCCCCTAGCACCCTGTTCAGGTCATTCTTGGGTGCAGAATCAAACAGGAAGAGTGCGTAAAGCCTCTCGTTGTCCTCTATGTTGTTGATAACGGTAAGCACTTTTGAGCGGAGTGCTGGGTTCAGTCTCTCCATCAGGACCTTAAGAAGGCGCTCCTGGAGGTTGGCTAGGTAATCACCGGTCACGTCGACGTGTTCGTGCACCCCCCACTTTCCAGTTGGGCTCTGCGCCACCAACTGGTAATTCTCCTGGGTCACCATCTGATATATCCTCGGGAAGTAGGGGGTGGCCAGGTACTCATCCCTGGACCCGATGAAGCCGTGGGCGAGATCCACAACGTACCAGCCGTCCTCGGTGTAGAACTCCGTTATTGGCTGGATGGTGCAGTCACTGCCGTTGAAGAGCGTTACGATCCTGGCCGGAATGTTAACGGAGCGGAGCATTGCCGTCATGAGTATCTGTCCCTCGGCGTAGCTTATCCTGTCCTGGGGGAGCACGAACTCTGGGTTGACGGTTACTGTGGTGTCACCAAATGTAAAGCGCTGGTTCATCCATTTCTGGATGGCCTCTGCCGCTTCAATCTCAGATTCTGTTCCTTTAACCACGGGAAGGGCTATTCTGGCGATGCGGCTTCTATTGAATGCCGATGTGGAGTTGTACTTCTTCATCCAGTACCCATCGACTATGTATCTGTCAGTTATCCAGTGGTACTGGAGGTTATATGCGGCTTTTAACGTGCTTTCATTTGCGGTCCACGGCATCCAGACGATTTTAATCAGGCTGCTGCTGATAGCGTTTCTCTCCTCACCTTTTATTGCATAATGGAGCATTGCCGTTATGTACTCGTACCTGTACGCGTAGGGGGTTTTGACCGTGTAGACCAGGGTCAGGTTACTCTTAGGCCTGAGGAGGGGTGGCAGGTTAGGAGAGTGGATTATCTCGACGCCATCGGGCAGGTTGAAGGTCAGGTCCTTGAGTTCAATACTCAGGTCAAGCCGGTTGACTATCTTGACGGTTACGTTGGTTTCGTTACCGCCGTTGATTATGGCTGGCGCGTTAACGTCTACCTCAACGTCACTGGGGCCTGTCGTGTTAGCCGATACCTGCACCGTGAAGACCCTGTAAAATCCCGTCCATGTTCTGTTGAGTTCGTCCAGAAGCTCCAGCGAGACCTTTAGATTGTACGTTCCGGGCTGGGAAGGGGCCTCTAGGATCCACACGAGCTCAACTTCCTTGCCGACCTTGAGAAGGTAGGGGAACTTCGGTTCCTGCAGGACCTTGAACTCGTGGTTTCCAAGGATGAGGTTCGCCCCCACGAGCCCAACTTTCCCGGTGTTGTTCACGTGAACGATCAGATGAATCGTTCCCCCAGGCGAAACGACAGTTTTGTCGATCTGGAATGTGACCTGTGCTGGCTGTTTTATCAGGCATCCCGATGCCATCACAATTAGAATTAAGGGTACCAAGACCAAGGCCCGCCTCATAGCCATCGTCCAAAGCCTCTTAAACCCACGATGTTAATAACCTTTGGGTGGGTTCATGATAACTCTCACTACTGATTTCGGCCTTAGGGGCCCCTACGTGGGGGAGATGAAGGCTGCCATGCTCAGGATCAATCCAGAGGCGATAATCGTTGATGTCAGCCATTCAATAACCCGACATTCAGTTCTTGAAGGTTCCTTCGTGATGGAGCAGGTTGTCAAGTACTCGCCGGCCGGGACGGTTCACGTTGGTGTGATAGATCCCGGCGTTGGAACCGAGAGGCGGGCGGTGATCATCGAGGGCGAGCAGTGGCTGGTCGTTCCCGACAACGGACTGGCAACACTCCCCCTCGAGCACATAAACACCCGACGAGTCTGGACCATAGACTTCGAGAGGATAAAGCGCTTCACCGGCTGGGGGATCAGCTCTACCTTCCACGGGAGAGATGTGTTCGGTCCAGCCGGAGCGTTAATCGAGAAGGGTGTTTCCCCGGAGGAGTTCGCCGATGAAGTTCCTCCCGATTCTTTGACTAGGCTCGACGTCGAGCCGGGGGAGGAGGGCGGGGTATGGCTCCTGAAGGTGGTTTACGTCGATGACTTCGGCAATGTCATCCTGAACCTCAAGAACCATGGAAGACCGCAAGAAGTTAAGCTCCCAGATTTCAGCCTTGAAATCCCTTACCTTGTGGCCTACGGCCAGGTAAAGCCCGGAGAGCTTTTGGCCCTGCCAGGAAGCCATGACTACCTTGAGATAGCCGTCAATCAGGGGAGTGCCGCCCAAAAGCTCGGTCTGAAGGTTGGGGATACCGTGAGGGTGAAGCTGATTGGAGGTGATTGAATGGTCAAGCGCGGCCTCTTCGTCGGCCGGTTTCAGCCGGTCCACAACGGGCATATAAAAGCTCTGGAATTTGTATTTTCGCAGGTTGATGAGGTTATCATTGGAATCGGGAGCGCCCAGGCGAGCCATACGCTGAAAAACCCCTTCACGACGAGCGAGAGGATGGAGATGCTTATCAGGGCCCTTAACGAGGCCGG
>NZ_JALSLB010000003.1 GCF_026988555.1 Thermococcus sp.
AGCTCAACCTTCCCGTGAGACGCAGATGGGCCTACGTTTATCTGCTCGGCTTCATAGTTGGCCTGACCGTTCAGTTCACCTCGGTCGGGGCAGGGGTTATAGTTAGCTTCACGCTGATGAACGTGGCCAAACTAGACCCGAAGGACGTGGTGGGGGTTACGATAACCTACGGGCTGGTGCTTTCAGCCCTCAGCTTCCTGAACTACGCTGGCATCGACGGGGTTGATTACGGTCTCACCGGAACGCTGATCCTCGGGACGGTTCCGGGCGTTTACCTCGGCACCCATGTGAATCGGATCGCCGATAGAGAGAAGCTTAGAAAGGCCATGAACGTGATAATACTGCTGATCGGACTGTTCACACTGCTGGGCAGGTAAAAGGGCTTGGACGAGGTGAACCACGCATTCATAGGATGACTAGGTCACTCGACAGGAAGAGCCTGAGAGAGTATCCGAGTTGTAACAACAGCCTTTATTCTCGTCGCAGGTTCCTCTTCTGTAATAGGTACATCCCAGAAGCTCTGCCCTTTAAGACTGGAAATGCTCATGCCTAGATAACTCCCTGAGTAATTCCCTGCATCTTTCTAAGTCCTCTTGGAGGCGTTCAATGGTCTCATCCTTTCGCTCCAGCTCTTCTCGCAGGGAGTTTATCATGTCAATGAATTCAACCTCCCTCAGCCTATGCCTCATAACCGCCGCGTAGATTCTCCTGCTTTCAGCAAAACGCATGTAACCCTTCCCCTCGAACTTCATCCCGATGAAGTCGTTTGCAGCGTCAAGGATTGTCTTTGTCTTCTCTAAGTTTCCCTCTTCGAAGTGCTTAACCGCCAGCCGTTTCAACGCCGCTATTATCATGTTTTCCAGATCCTCATTGAATTCCCGAAATCCGTCCAAAAACTGCTTGGATAGAGGTGCATCTTTCTTCATGAACTCCCGAAGGAGGAACTCGAGATATTTCCATCCCTGATTGTTTATCTGGTACATGTACTTGTAACCACAGTTATACTCCCTCCCATTCCGGTTTCTGCACTTTCTTTCGACCTTCCTCCTCCTGAGGAAGCCCATGGTGTAGAGCCTTCTCAGGTCGTTTGAGACCAGCTTTGGCTGAAGGCGCTCTATCCATTTGGGATCATCGGTGAGGTTGAACATGATGAGCGTGAGATCCTCAGATACGGTTTTTGAATCGAACTCATCATCCTCGTACAGCCCGGCGGTCATCAGCAGCAACCACTTGTAATCCACCATAGGTTTGTGCATAATCATCACCTAATCAAGTGATGAACATCAATTTTTTAATATATCCCGGGAAGATTGCTCGAACAGCGAGATTCAGCGTCAAATTTTCACGCTACTTCACACTGGTTGGAAGTTCATACTAAATAAATGATAATATTTTTGTGAGTTACGCACTCTCACTCCCATGAAAATTTTTACAAGTAATATGGCTAGGAGTTCATCTCCTGGCTAGGAAATAAATAACACGACAGGTTTTTATTTTCCGGAATATTACTGGGTGCGGTGAATAACATGAAGGCCCTCATTCTATCGGGAGGTCACGGGGCGAGATTAAGGCCTTTAACGTACTCACAGCAGAAGCAGCTGATTCCGGTTGCGAACAAGCCGGTTCTGTTCTACGCCATCGAGGACGTTATCGAGGCCGGCATCCATGAGATCGGGATTATAGTGGGCCCCAACGCGGAGCAGGTGAAGAAGACGGTTCTGAGCAGGGAATGGGACGCTGAGATAGAGTTCATCCACCAGGGCGAGCCGAAGGGGCTGGCGCATGCCATCCTCGTGGCTAAGGAGTATCTCGGCGATGATGACTTTGTGATGTACCTCGGTGACAATATCCTCAGGGAGGGGATTGTGAGGCACTTAGAGCACTTCAAGAGGGGGGAATTTGATGCAAGCATTTTGCTCTGTGAGGCCCCAAATCCCCAGCAGTTCGGTGTGGCCGAGCTTAACGAGGATGGGAGGACGATCAAGCGCTTAATTGAAAAGCCCAAAGTCCCTCCGAGCAACTTAGCTTTGGTTGGGATTTACTTCTTTAAACCGGTGGTCCATGAGGCCGTTGCGAACATAAAGCCCTCATGGAGAAACGAGCTTGAGATTACGGACGCCATACAGTGGCTCATCGACCACGGCTACCGCGTTGGATGGACGAAGGTCGAACACTGGTGGAAGGACACGGGGAAGCCCGAGGACATTCTGGACGCCAACAGGCTCATTCTGGACGATATTGAGACCGACATCCGGATACACACCAACGCCCGCATCCACGGGAGGGTCGTCATCGGCGAGGGAACTGTGATAGACGAGGATACCGTCATCAAAGGCCCGGTGGTCATCGGGAAGAACGTCAGGATAACGAACTCCTACATAGGCCCCTACACGAGCATCGGCGACAACGTCGTCATTGAGAACACCGAAATAGAGGACTCCATAGTGCTGGAGGGGAGCGAGATAAGGAACGCCGGCAGGATAGTGGAGAGCCTGATAGGGAGGGGGGTTAAGATAATGAACTCCGACAACCATCCCCTCGGAAGGAAGCTCGTTGTGGGGGATAATTCCCAGTTGATCCTGTGAGGTGGTAGAATGAGGCTTCTGGTGACAGGAGGAGCGGGGTTCATAGGGAGCAACTTCATCCGCTATATCCTGGAAAAGCATCCCGATTGGGAGGTCATAAACTTAGACAAGCTCGGCTATGGGTCAAACCTGGCGAATCTGAAGGATATTGAGGATGACGAGAGGTATACGTTCGTTAAGGGGAATATAAATGATTTTGAGCTTGTTTCAAAGCTCATTAAAGAAGTTGATGCAGTGATTAACTTTGCAGCAGAGAGCCATGTGGACAGGAGCATCTCAAACCCCCACGCCTTCATTGAGAGCAACGTTCTTGGTGTGTATACGGTACTTGAAGCGATAAGAAAAGTTAATCCTGAGGTGCGCCTGGTTCACGTCAGCACGGATGAGGTGTATGGCGACATAGAGGAAGGCTCCTTTACCGAGGAGGACAGATTGATGCCTTCCTCTCCCTATTCGGCGAGCAAAGCGGCCGGGGATATGCTGGTTTTGGGGCATGCGAGGACCTACAATTTAAACGCTTCAATAACGAGGTGCACCAACAACTATGGGCCCTACCAGTTCCCCGAGAAGCTCATCCCAAAAACAGTAATAAGGGCAAATATGGGGCTTAAGATTCCCATATACGGCACGGGCCAGAACGTCAGGGACTGGCTCTATGTTGAAGACCACGTGAGGGCAATTGAAGCCGTTCTGGAGAAGGGCGAGAGGAGGGAGGTGTACAACATCTCAGCTGGGGATGAGAAGACAAACCTCGAAGTTGTGAAAACCATCTTAAGGCTCATGGACAAGGACGAGGAGTTAATAGAGTTCGTCGAGGACAGGCCAGGCCACGACCTGCGCTATAGTTTAGACTCTTTGAAGATCAGGGAACAGCTCAGCTGGAGACCGAAGCACAGCTTTGATGAGGGAATCAAGAAGACGGTCGAGTGGTATCTAAACAACGGGTGGTGGTGGAAGCCTTTGATTGACGAGAAGGTTCTCCATCCGACGCCCTGGAAGCTGAGGTGGTAACGATGCCATTTGAGTTCAAACGTTTGGAAATTCCGGATGTGATTTTGATAAAGCCCAGAGTATTTGAGGACGAGCGGGGCTTCTTCATGGAAACCTACAAGAAGTCGGATTTTGAAAAGGCCGGAATAAAGGGGGAGTTCGTCCAGGATAACCACTCACGTTCAAAGTACGGCGTTCTTAGAGGATTGCATTTTCAGAGAGAACCTTACGCACAGGCGAAGATCGTTCGCTGTATCAAGGGGGTCATCTATGATGTGGCCGTGGACTTGAGGAAAAACTCCCCAACTTTTGGGAAATATATTGGTGCTATTCTTTCAGAGTACAACAAACACCAGCTCTACATCCCGCGGGGCTTTGCCCACGGGTTTTTGGTTTTAAGCGACGTTGCAGAGGTGGTTTACAAGGTGGACAACGTCTATGCTCCTGATTATGAAGGGGGATTAATCTGGAATGATCCAGACGTAGGAATTAAGTGGCCCATTGCCGAGCCGGTAGTTTCTGGGAAGGACATGAAGTGGCCGACGCTGAGGGAAGTGGTTGAGAGGGGCTGGGTTTTCTGAGGTGATCCCATGAAGGTCGCAATCATCGGTGCCAACGGCCAGCTCGGAACGGACTTGGTGAGGGTCTTCGGGGAAGACCCGTCTTTTGAGGTCGTTCCCTTAACTCATAGAGATTTAGATGTGACCATACCCGAGACCCTGAATGTTCTGAAGGAGCTCAAGCCAGGGGTAATCATCAACACAGCCGCATACGTTAGGGTGGACGATGCTGAACTTTACCCGGAGAAGGCTTTCACGGTCAATGCCATCGGCGCGCTGAACGTTGCCAGGGTTGCCGGTGAAATTGATGCCATCAACGTCTACATCAGCACGGATTACGTCTTCGACGGCGAGAAAGCTGAGCCTTACACAGAGGACGACGTTCCGAACCCGATAAACGTCTACGGGGCGAGCAAACTGGCCGGGGAGATTTTCACGCGGAATTATTCCCGGAAGCACTACATCATCCGGGTCGCGAGCCTCTACGGGAAGGCCGGAGCGAGCGGGAAGGGAGGGAACTTCATTGAATGGGTGATTGAGACGGCAGGAAGGGGGGAAGAGTTGAGGATTGTCGACGACCAGTTCATGAGCCCGACCTATACGATGGACGTTGCCAAGACTCTAAAGGAGTTTTTGAAAATCCGGCCGGAGTCTGGCACCTATCACATGGTGAACGAGGGGTGCTGCTCGTGGTACGAGTTCACCAAAGCCATTTTTGATATCCTTGGCTGGGACATTGAGGTGAAGCCGATAAAGTCGAGCGAGCTGAACAGACTGGCGAGGAGGCCGGGGTTTTCGGCGTTGAGGAATGAGAAGCTGGAGGGAATTGGTTTGAGAATGAGGCCCTGGAAAAAAGCTTTGCAGGATTATTTGAAGGAGAAGGGACATGTTTGACTGTTCAACTTTGATACAATATACTTGAGAAAACTTTGGCCTTTCGGGTGAAAGTATGAGCGATGCGACTCAGGC
>NZ_JALSLB010000004.1 GCF_026988555.1 Thermococcus sp.
GAGACTCATCGCAAAGGCCGT
This sequence comes from Thermococcus sp., assembly GCF_026988555.1. Taxonomy (NCBI): domain Archaea; kingdom Methanobacteriati; phylum Methanobacteriota; class Thermococci; order Thermococcales; family Thermococcaceae; genus Thermococcus; species Thermococcus sp. Next base: position 22 of record NZ_JALSLB010000004.1, read on the forward strand.
CGTTGCCATGCCCGAAGTCCAGCACGCCCTTAAACACGGCTTCGTGTACATAGCCACCGGTACAACAGCGGCCTATGTGGCCGAGGAGATACTCGGGGAGAGGATAGAGAAGGAGAAGTGGACGGTTGGCGTTATAAGCAAGGGCAGAACCTGTGTTACACCGAAAAAAACCTGGCCAAAGCACCTCGTCCTCTACAAGGGTGAGCCCTTCGACGACCCGCTTGAGGCCCTGAAGCAGATGGGACCGAAGGACGTGTTCATCAAGGGGGCAAATGCCATAGACATCAACTGGAACGTGGCAGTTTTCGCAGCAGCTCCAGATGGCGGAACCATAGGGAAGACCTTCGGATGGACAATAACCAAGGGAGTCTTCACAATAACGCCGGTAAGCCTTGAAAAGTTCGTGCCGACACCGGTCGAGGAGAGCGCCAAGCTCACCGGCATCTACTCCTTCGACTGGGGAACCGGGCTTTACTCCGCACTCGTACCGATACCCCACTCCCATCCCGTTACGGAGGTTGAAGCTTACGGGATTCTGGCAGGTGTTGAGGCCATACCGATAGCGGCCGGCGGAGCGGGCGGAGCTGAGGGGAGCGTTACCCTCGTCCTTGAAGGGGACGATGAAACTATGGAGAGGGTGAAGGAGATAACCAAAGCGGTCAAGGGTGAGCCCTATCTGGAGCCCTACACAGAGGACTGCTCGGTCTGTCCGTTCGCCAGGATATGCGGCCTTGGAAGCCTTTGATGAATCCTCTTTCAAGAATCCCTTTTTAAATCTCCCGTTTCTCTTTTCTAATGGGGATGAGGGGATGGACGAGCTTGAGAGGATAAGGGGGAAGAAGATGCGTTCATGGGGATTCCGAACTTCGCCGAGTTCGAGAGAGGGTGGATGAAAAGCCGGGTCTCCAACCCGGCATATCATGAGGAAAAACCAGAAGGACTCAAGGACCGACGTGCATCATCTGACTGTACATCTCCCAGTCAAGGAGCAGTTCGTACTCAGCCCTGAGGGTATAGTAGTGGCCTTTCTCCATATCACTGAGGTAGCGCATAAGTCTTTTCCTGTCCTCTTCCCCCACCATTCCCTCTATCTCCTCATAGAATTCGGCTGCTATCTCTTCGGCCCGCATGGCCCAGCGGATGAGCTCTATTACATCCTGTACTCCTTGGAGCTCCCTAGCGACGGGTTTGAGCTCAGGCCCCACATGCTCCGAGGGGAAGACAATTTCTTTATCCGGGAACATCGTGGAGTACATCCTCCTGAGGAGGACCTCGTGCTTTTCCTCTTCTCCAGCCAGCCACTCTATTTTCTCCTTCAGCGCGGGGATATCAACCCTACTGGCGAGGCTTTCATAGAATTTTCTAGCGCCAATCTCAGCTTTTACTGCCATACCAAGGAGTTCCTCAAGGGAAAATTCCTTAACTTTCTTGAGGGGAATCCCCTCGTCCAGTTCCGGTGGAACCATCTTCATCACCCCATTCCTCGAGCAAAAGTCCGAGTTCGTTATACACTTCAATCCTCTTAAACCCTTCCTCCCGCAGGATGTCAACGATGTCGATGAGGATCCTTCTCTGGACGTTTATCGCGAGCATCCGACAGGCGTGGCATTCGGGTGTTGAGCGGGCCATGAGAAGGAAGACCTGGATCTTCTCCCCCTCAACGGTCAGGCCGTAGAGAAGGCCTTCGTCCACTATGTTCAAACCCGTTTCCGGATCCTCGACTTCCCGAAGGACACCTACAACGCTTCTTACCTCCGGCGGTAGGTCTTCTCTGGGTCCTTTCTTGGGAGCCCGCCTTTGAGTGGGCTTGAACACTCCAAACAGGCCCATTCTCAGACCTTCTCCTGGTTTATGTCTTCGATTTTATAGCCCTTCCTGTTCTCAAAGATACCTACGGGGTTGTTTTTGAGGTCGTATACGTAGACGTTCTGAAACTTCACCAGGGCAAAATGCTCCATGATATCCCCTATTATCCGGGAATACGCTAACGCACTTTCCCCGGTTATGTTGTACTCCGCGTGGCTCTCGAAGTTGAGCCAGACCTTCAGAGTCTCGTCCGAGACTTCCAGCCCCGCGATGACACCCGAGTCCAGCACATCCCCCCCTGTGATAGGGTCAGGCACCTTGGCGAGCTCTTCGAGAACGGCTCTGTAGTGCTCGGGCCAGTCACGGTCGGGCATGTAAACCTTCAATTTTTCTCACCAGCGAAACCTCTGGTTGTCCATTTATAAGCTTTCCTGGGCAGCTTTGAGTAAACCTGCTCTCCTCACACACCTTTATGACGGCTCAGGAGAACCTCAAGCTGGTTCCCGAAGAACTCCACCGGTGCGTTTATGTATTCAGGCTGTCCCTGGGTCACGTCCTCCAGGTATTCCGAGTGACTCCTTATGGCGGCATAGTGGGCCTTCTCCTGCGCTGCCAGGAAACCAAATATCTGCTCGTGCTCCGGGAGCCGCTTCTTGAGGTGGCCGTATATTCTCTCCGCAGTTTTTTCATTAACAAGGGCGACCTGCATGGCCTCTATAAGGTTCGCAACGGTCTCAACCCTCACCGCCGTCTCCGCGAGCGGTATGCCCTTTGGAACGACGTAGTTTCTGTCACCAAAAAGCCTCTCGTGGAGCTTGAGAAGGATCTTCTTGTGTCCTTCCTCCGCCGTGGCTAGGTCGTCGAAGAACCTTCCAAGGAGCTCCCCACATTTGGGGGTCAGATTCTTGTAGAAGTTCCTTGCATCCTCCTCCGAGGCTATGGCATAGCCAAGAACCTCCTTTGGGGGAAGCCTTGCCAATCTATCAACAACATCATCCATATAACATCACCCTATCCACGTTATTCATTGAAGTATTTAAACATCCCGAATGAGCAAAATGAAAATTCGAGTAGAAAATTAGCGTGTTAGCAACGAAAACGGAGCAGTTAGCGTGGGGGGTTCAGAGGATAAACTTAAGAGGTTTGACTTCAAACTAAGAGTGGTGATGCAGATGTTGAGTGAAAGGATGCTTAAGGCCCTAAACGAGCAGGTGACGAAGGAACTCTTCTCCGCCTACTTCTATCTTGGTATAGCCGCGTACTTCAAGGACAAGGGCTTCGATGGCTTTGCGAACTGGATGGAGGCTCAGGCCGAGGAGGAGCTCGGCCACGCCATAAGGATATACGACTACGTTTTTGAACGGGGTGGAAAGGTCGAGCTTGGAAGAATTGAGATGCCCAAGCAAGACTTCGCCAGTCCATTGAAGGCCTTTGAGGCGGTTTACCTCCACGAGGTCGGCGTTACAGAGTCGATATATAAGCTAGTGGACATAGCCGAGGGAGAGAAAGACCGCGCCACCTACCAGTTCCTCCAGTGGTTCATCGAGGAGCAGGTGGAGGAAGAGGCAACGGCCAAGGCGATAGTGGACAAGCTGAAGATTATCGGCGACAACCCTCAGGGCCTTTTCATGCTCGACAGGGAGCTTGGCCAGAGGCAGGCGAGGCTCAGGAGCCTGTTAGTCCAGTCAGGGCAATGATTTCTTTTCTTCCATTTGTTTCGGCGGTAGAAATATAAATAAGGGAATTCACGCCTTCAGAAGTCCAGGAATCTCCCCTAAGTCCGGCACTTCCCTTATCGGATAGACCTTGAAGAACGCAACCTTTCCTTCTTCGTCTATGAGGACGTTTGCCCTCTCTGAGAAGCCCTCCTTTTCGCGGAACAGGCCGTAGAGCTTCGCAACAGCTCCGTGCGGCCAGAAGTCGCTCAGAATCCTGAGCTTTTTAAGACCGATGTGTTCGGCCCAGGCCTTCTTACTCGGCACGGCGTCGACGCTTATCCCGACGGGAACGACGTTCAGGCCCTCAAAGAGTTCGTAGTTCTCCTCTAGGGCCTTCATCTGCTTCTCGCATATCCCAGTCCACGCCAGCGGGTGGAAGGACAGCAGGACCTTCTTCCCCCTAAAATCGCTCAGCCTGAAATCCTCACCGTTCTGGTCTCTAAGAACGAAATCCGGGGCATATTCTCCAATCCTCATGATGAGGCACCTCCAGTGCTCTCAAATTAGAAAAATGAAAGATTCCTCAGGCCTTCTTGTCCTCGAAGAACTTCTCAACGAGGTCGAGTCTCGGCTCGCGCTTCCAGAGGGGTCTTTTATCGGTTCTGTATGCAGGAACGCTCTCCTCAAAGGTCGGCTTCTCGTTGACGTAAAAGATTCCCAGGGGGAGTGGGTCGGTCTCTATCGCGCGCTTAAAGGCCTCCTCCCTGTCGAAGGGCCCATCCTCCATCCAGTAGGTGTGCTCCCTGTACCAGGCGTAGGTGTTCACCTTGTTGAAGCTGACGCAGGGGTGGAGGATGTCAACTATCGCGAGACCTTTGTGCTGGATGGCTTTCTTGATTATCTCCACGCTCTCCCTGAAGTGGCCCATGAAGGTTCTGGCGACAAAGGAGGCGTTCATGGCTATCGCCAGAGCAACCGGGTTGAAAGGCTCCTCAAAGACTCCCCAGGGCTGGGTTGGAGTTTTCATTCCGACCATCGTCGTCGGCGACGCCTGCCCCTTCGTGAGGCCGTATATCTGGTTGTCGTGGATTAGGACGGTTATGTCGGGGTTTCTCCTGGTGGCGTGGAGCAGGTGGTTGCCACCTTCGGCGTACATGTCGCCGTCTCCGCCCTCTGCTATGACCGTCAGCTCTGGATTAGAGGCTTTGACACCGGTCGCTATCGGTATCGCCCTGCCGTGTAAAGTGTGGTAGCCGTTGGCGTTGATGTAGTGGGGCATCTTAGCTGCCTGTCCGATTCCACTGATTATAGCTACTTCGCTCGGCTTCAGGCCAAGCTCGGCTAAGGCTGAGATAAGAATGTTCCTTATGCCGAAGTTTCCACAGCCGGGACACCAGGCTATATCCTTGCTCCCTGGCCTCTTGGGTTCAAAGGCCTCCCTGCCGGTTGGAAGGTTCATTCTACCACCCCCTTCAGAGCATCAAAAACCTCTTCCACCGAGAACGGCCTCCCGT
>NZ_JALSLB010000005.1 GCF_026988555.1 Thermococcus sp.
CATGCATATCCTTACGAACTTATGCTGGAACTCCACAGGGATGCATTTGACGATGTTGTAAAAACCCAGCTTGCTTCAAATGCCAAGAACTTCAGGCGACCTGAGAACTTTTTCTTTCACCTAATAAGCGAGCTTATGAGGAAGATTGAGCACAGTGAACTCTGGAAAAATACTTCAGTTACACTGTACCACTTCGTTAACAACAATCAGGGCCAGGAGCTTGATGTTATCCATATCCCTAACCAGGCTCTTCGTTTTGTGGCATACGCTTCACTTGCCGACAGTTCTGGATGGAGAAGGATAGTCTCAATGGGCTGGCGTAAAAGGCCCAGCGATGAGGAATTCGCGGAATATGAAAGACGCTACTCCAATGAGGTCTATTCGAGGTTGATAAACGGCCAGAGCATACTCCCCTACTTCATTGACAAAGCAAACAGGCAGGTGAATTCTAAGTGGGAACTTCTGCAATTTTACTGCTCGGAGGTGTTGGGTTTGGATGAAAAGGCTTTGGAATTTATCAAAGATGTTGGTGATAGGGTGGTTGAGACGCTCGAAAAGCTTCCAGACAATAAACTGAAGAGACGTGTGCGCGAGCTCGAAAACGCAACTAAGCTGTACCAGTTTGAAGCATTCTTTGTTGGGCTGGAGAAGCTCAGACAGGAGCTGAATATTGAAAAGCCGCTGATGACCTTCGACGAGTTCGCACGCATTCTGACATCCTATGGCGAAGATTTCAACGTCTCGTGGAAGACCGTCAAAAACCTGCTCCTCTTCCGTATATACGAAAAACTCCATGGGAGGCTGATACGGAAGGAGGAGATAGAGGAAGAGGAAGCTGAAGAGGTTGAAATTTACGGGTTTGGAGGTGAAGAGGCATGAGGTTTGCTGCTGGAATGGTTTTGATTGATGCCCCCCACTCCGCACTGAACATGCTTGGAATTGATGAAAACCTTGCGGATAGGAATGTTACACGGGTCAAGACCCTTAAAAGGGGAGGAAAGCGCTACCCCTACGTTTCGCCACAGGCATGGCGCTACTGGTGGAGAAGCACACTAAAGGAACGCTTTGGATGGGAGCTCTCACCCCTATATAGGGAACAGAAGCAGGTTTTTACAGCTGCCAATCCTCTCAAGTATCCGGACGACGATGTTTTTGGATATATGAGGGCATTCAAGAAGGGAGGTGTAAACGTTAGTGTTACACGCGTTTCACCGCTCAAAAACACACCTCTGGTATCGGTTTTACCTGATAGGAGCTCTCTAACTGTTGATGAGGGCTATGCCTCAAGACATGAGGGTGATCCAGTTCCCTACAGCCAGGAGTTCTATGCCACCATACTAAAGGGCGCTTTTTCACTTGATCTCGATTCGGTCGGAAGATTCACCCTCATCAGCAAAGCAGGGTTTAAAAACCTCCTCACATGGGATGACGTTCCTAAGGACAAGAAAGGCAATCCCAAGAGGGGAACGGAAGATATTGTCAATGAAATCAGGGAGATGGAGAGCATAGCCAGAGAACTTGGTGTCCAGATAGGCGAAAAGGAGTGGTTCATGCCATCAGAGATAAGAAAGAAGCGTGCTGCCGAGACTATAACGGCTCTCCGCTATATCTTTGGCGGTGCCAAGCAGACGCAGTACCTCACCGATGTAACCCCCAAATTTATACTCCTTGTGAGCATTGATGGAGGCATTAACCCGTTCATTAGCGACATTGTGTTCGAGGATAGGGGAGAAGTTAAACTCGATGCTGAGGCCCTAGCCAAGCGTCTCGCTGATCTCACGGAAATACTGCCAACCAAGAAGCTCTACATTGGTTATGATGAGGGTTTTGTGAAGAGCCTCGGATGGAGCATGGAGGAACTCAAAGATAGGTTGGATGAAGCGGAACTTGAGACATTTATGGGCAGCGTGGGTGATGCAATAGAGGAGTTCCTCAAGGAAATCGAAGCATATTACGGGTGAGCTCATGATACGAGTGAAGCTGAGGGCATGGACTGCCAGCTTTCGCTTCCCCACATTTCAATCCGGGTATCAACCAACATTACCGGTGCCTCCGCCTTCAACGATACAGGGAATTCTGTCGGCGGCAAAGGGCAAACCGGTTTACCTCACCGAACTGCCTTATGTCGGCTACATTTTCAGGAGTAGCGGAAAGGGCCTTGACCTTGAGAAAATCTATGCCCTTGGAAAGGTTGAGACGGACATAATGAAGCGTGAATTCCTATATAACGCAGAGCTCTACATTTATCTGCCGGATGAGTGGAAGGGAGCGTTTAAAAGGCCCAGATATCAGCTCCTCCTCGGACGATCAAGCGACCTCGCAACAGTCGAAGAAATTGTGAATATCGATCTGGAAGAAAGGGAAGCACCCCTCGGTGGGACGGTAGTACCTATTAGTCTGGGCATTCCTGGCATGATCCACGCACTCGTGGTGGAGTACGACTATTCAAAGACACCGCGAAAAGCAAGGTTGGTGAGACCTTTCATAGTCCTTCCCTATCCCAGAACCTATGCTGAACGGAAAAGGCAAACGAGCAGAACGTTATATGATCCTGAGCTTGACATCGGCGTCTATATCCACCGGTGGGGTCAATGAAAGTCTGCTACGCGAAATTTAACCCCCATGATTTCCTTGAATGTCATACCAGTGACGCGATTAATGTTCTCAAAAGCATGAGAAAAGCATTCCCGTGGTTCTCTGGAGAGCTCTGGGAACTTTTATTTTATTCCGTTCTTCTCCATGACCTTGGAAAGTGTGCCAGCGGCTTTCAAAAAAATCCGCAAAAATGGGGCTACCGCCATGAGATACTATCCACAGCATTCACACAATTTCTCAGGCTGCCTGAGGAGAAAAGGAACCTGATTGCACTTGGCATACTCACCCACCACAGGACCCTCAATGAACTGGATGACAGAATTCCCCGAAGGATCCCGGGCGTCCCCCTTGAGTTTGATGGTAAAGTCGAGGAGCTTCTCGTGAACTCGGATTATATTGAAGATGTTTTCATGCCCAAAGTTCCCTACTGGGAGGCATACTTCTTTGGGACTGTTAAGCCTCCAAGAAGGTTTTTTCTTCCACATGACTGGAAAGAGCGGCTAAGGAATTTTGATTTTAATACCCTTCTTGAGTGGTACGAAACCAACTGGAAACAGCATAAGGAGGCACTAATTTTTCTCAGGGGTCTCCTCAATGCCGCGGATCATCTTGCCTCGGCAGGTGAGAGCGAAATAAAGCTTTTACCCAACATCGGCAGGGTGATTGAACTCGACCTACCCAGGGAGAGATGGCGCATGCTTCAGAGGGCCGCGAATGAGGCTGAGGGAAACCTCCTCCTGCGGGCCCCAACGGGCTATGGAAAAACTGAAGCCGCACTCCTCTGGGCAGATAGAAACGCATACTACTCAAAAAGGGGCATTTCAACCAGAATATTCTATGTTCTCCCATATAAAGCGAGCATCAATGCGATGCACAGACGTCTTTTGAACCTCTTTGGTGATCCCGCTTTAATCGGTGTCCTTCACAGCTCCTCAACATTCTACCTCTACTCGTCAAACCTTGAGTACAAACGCCTTTCATCCCTCTATCACAAAATATATACTCCCCTAAAGGTTACCACACCATTCCAGATAATGAAAGCGTTCTTTGGCGTTGGATTCTTTGAAATGGCTCTGAGCGAGCTGAGGAATTCCCTTCTGATCTTCGATGAGATACACGCATATGAACCGAACGTCCTTGGCATAATACTCGCAATGTTTGAGCTTCTGAAGAACCACGGAGCAAAGGTTATGGTGATGACCGCCACCCTCCCTGAGTTCATCGAAACCCTGATACGGGATTCAATATCACCCATCGAACTAAAAGCAACTCCGGAAGAGGCGGACAGGTTCACGAGGCACAGGGTAAATGTCGTTGACGGGAGCATGGACGAAGTTAAACAGCTTGTAGAAGAGCTTGATCTTCCAAAGCCGTCGCTTATAGCGTGCAATACTGTTGACCGGGCGATGGAGACGTATTCTCTCCTAAAGCGAGAAGGTTATAACGTAATGTTAATCCACAGCCGTTTCACTTATGGGGATAGGGAAGGAAAGGAGAGGGCACTCTTAAGCAATTTAAATAACTACGATTTTGTGGTCGCCACACAGGTCGTTGAGGTCTCCCTTGATGTTAGCTTTGAGTCTATTCTGACTGAACCTGCTCCCCTTGATGCTCTGATTCAACGCTTTGGCAGGGTGAACAGAAAGGGTTTTGGGAACCTGAGGGATGTCTATGTCCTAACACAGGGGTCTGAGGCAGATAAAAAAGTTTACCGGCCCTATGGTGTCGTTGAGGAGAGCCTGGATATCCTTAAAGAGCTCAACGGCCAGCCCCTTAGAGAGTCTCAAATTCCAAGGCTCGTGAGTGAGGCATACAAATCGGTTGAAGGTGAGCTTTTGAAGGAAGTTATGAAATACCGGGACATTGCGTACAATCTGTTCAAAGAACTAAGACCCCTCCGAAAGGGAGAAGAGGAGAAAAGGTTCTACGATATGTTCCAAGGTCTTGAAGTTGTCCCAATTAAGTTCATGGCAATGCTTGAAAATCTTGCAAAAACAGGAAAAAGGATTGAGACACACCGTTACTTGGTTCCGTTGTCACACTGGAAATTCTTCGCAATAATCTCCAAGCTCGGAGATGTGTTCTCCTATGATAAAAAGCAGCATGTAACGGTTGCTAACTTGAAATACAGCCATGAATTGGGACTTCTTGACGAACCCGAGGAGGATGAGATTATTGGATGAAATATACCTCCAAACCCACCTCCTCATCACCGGCACGGAAATCAACTACCTCTTCATCTGCCCCACAAAGTTATGGTACTCCGCCCACGGGGTCACCATGGAACAGGAGAGCGAATGGGTCGACCTCGGTCGGTTCCTCCACGAGCGGCGCTACGGCAACGAGGAGAAG
>NZ_JALSLB010000006.1 GCF_026988555.1 Thermococcus sp.
AATGTGGATGCCCAAAATATCAACTACATCCCACAGCTCGTTAATGAGCTTAATAATAATGAAATAAACGCCACAATTTTATTAAAACGAGTTAATGAACGCTCTGGGGTTAGATATCCACTTGCTTTAACTCCAAAAGAATATTTTGAGAGGGTGTTTAAAATAATAAAAGAGCACAGACTGAAAGATGTCTTGATTTATGAGTTTGACGTGTTTTATGCGAATCTTCTCAATGCTCTCTCATCAGGAACCCCAATTCCTGCAAGATTGAGATACTGTGGGGGAGTTAATCCAAATGTTCTAATATTTGATCCTAGGGGAGATGTTTACTCTTGTGATTATGTTCTAGGAGATAAAAGATTCAGCGTTGGCACTTATTATCCAGAGTTTAAATTAAACGTAAACTATTATCTTTGGAAGAATCGAACAGCAAGCAAGATAAAAGAATGTTTTAACTGCAAACTATCCCTTTTATGCTCAGGAGGATGTCCAATGGAGGCGTATAGAACTCATGGAACCTTGTATAAACCCTATTGTGAAGAGACCAAATATTTGTTTGAATACATAAAGCTTTGGCTCTCTCTAAGGGGGGACGAGAATGATTAGTCCATTTGTTGTCAAAATAAATCTCGGCAATGGTGAGTATCTGCTGATAAACACTAAAAATGGATCAATGATAAAAGTCGATAGTGAAGCATTAAACGAGCTTGAGACGGAGCACCCCAGATTGGACAATAGCATTTTATCTATTTTACGGCAGTTTGGTTTTATAATTGATAAATTCGATAACAAAGAGCTTGAAGAGCATTTTAATTGGCTCTGGGACAATATTTACTCAAACAATTACCACATTATTGTTGTGACGTACACCTGCAATCTTAATTGTTCCTACTGTTACCAAAGACACATAAAAAAGAGGGGAGACTTAACGAAAGAACATGTGGATAAAATCTTTAAGGCAATTTTAAAGTTTGATAATGGGGAAGTTGACAACAAAAAGAGCAAAATCCGGTATATTCAACTCTATGGTGGGGAGCCTCTCCAGAAAAGACTCTACGGAATCGTTAAGCACATTTTTGAGAGTGGATCATTGTATGGATATAAATTTATAATCATGACAAATGGAATTGATTTGGATTATTATCTGCCCCTCCTTGAGTCCTATAGGGATTCAATAGCTTTAATACAAACTACGATTGATGGTCCGAAAGAAATTCATGACTCATATCGGTATAAAGGAGCATTTGAAAGAACAATTTCGAATATTGAAAAAGTCATTGAGGCTGAATTTAAGGTTGATTTAAGGACTAATGTCAGCAGGGAAAATATTAAATATTTAGGGGAACTTGCAAGATTTTACATTAAAAGAGAATGGATAAATAAAGAAAACGTTCGATTTTACTTAGCTCCGGTCAGGGATAAATTTGGTCCCTGTTATTTTAACCCAAGCTTATCATGTAATGAGATTCTAGATCTATTCAGTAATGATTTAATAACAAAAGTTTTTAGAATATTCGATGGTATATTTGCCAAGTTTTATGATGGTGTTTGGATTCCACAGTTTTATAATTGCCCTGCACATTACAGGCAAATATTTTATGACCCCTATGGAGATCTGTACACTTGTATGAGTGCTTTGAGAATGAAAGAGCTTAGTATTGGTAAATATTATCCAACCTTTGAACTAAATGAGAACTTTCACTTATACAGAAAAAGGAATATCTTTAGCATCGAAAAATGCAAAAATTGCGAGCTTGCATTGATCTGTGGGGGAGGATGCAGTTATAATGCATTTCTAAAAACAGGAGATTTAACTAATCCAGATTGTTATAGTATGGAAATATTAAAAGAAAAATTTTTTAGATTATTTAAACATCCCGAAGTTGCTAAATATTATTTTAGATCTCTAACAGATGATGCTCGGTGACGTGAATGTTCGTTCGCACGCTCTCTGCAGGAGGCTCAATCGAAGAAATCGGTGGCAAAGCACACCGCCTCTCGCTTCTAACGAGGTACTTCAACGTTCCCGAAGGCTTCGTGGTCACCACGAAGGCCTATGAGCTCTGGAAAGAAACAGGAAGCTTGTCGAAGGACCTCATCGATGAGATTAAGGAGTATTTCCACTCCCCGTACGTCCTTGAGGGCAAGTTTCCCGTCGTTGTGAGAAGCTCGGCAACGGTTGAGGACAGTCCTGGGGCGAGTTTTGCCGGTGTTTTTGAAAGCGTAACGGGAGTTAGCTCTTTCGATGAATTAATCCGAGCAATTGAGCGAATTTTTAAGAGCGCAGAGTCAAGGCGCGTGAAGGAGTACATGAAGCGCCTCGGGATTAAGGATGAGGTAAAGATGGCGGTCATAGTACAGAGGCAGGTAAACCCAAAGCTCTCCGGAGTGCTCTTTACCCGCTCTCCAAACGAGCCTGATAGGGCATTAGTCGAGCTTGTGGAAGGTTCTCCCGAGGAGCTTGTCGGAGGAAGGGAGAGCGGCAAGCGTATCCTTCTCCCACGCGACTCCACCAAGGTCAAAGACCCCCTAATGAGGGAGCTGATCGAAACTGGTCTCGAAGTTGAAGAGCTCTTCCGCAAACCTCAGGATATCGAGTGGGCCTACGACGGAACTCTATGGCTCCTCCAGTCGAGGGAGGTAACGGTCTTTGCCTCAAAGCCGGAGAAAACAAAGGTTCCCGGGGGATGGTACAGGCTTAGAGGAATTCCGGCGAGTCCGGGAAGGGTAAAGGGGAAGGCCCATTTCGTTCTCGACGACCAGCCACCTGAAGAAGCCGAGAGGGTTTTCCCAAGGGGAGGAGTACTCGTCACCTATGTGCTCCACGCTGAATACTACAGCCTCTTTATGAAAGCCTTGGCCATAGTTACGAAGGTCGAGAGCGTTCTCTCCCATCCGGCGATAATAGCAAGGGAGCTCGGAATCCCGTGCGTTACCGGTGTGGACGTGGAAGCTATTCGGGAAGGCGACGAGATCATCGTGGACGGTGATGAGGGGGCTGTTTACATTAAAAATCCGAGAAAAAGATTCAGAAAACTTGACCTCTGGGAGGCGAGCTGGAAGGAGGATGAACTCACAAAGGAACTGGGGGAGGAGTACCAAAAGGCACTTCAGGAACTAGATGCTGAAAAACTTGTAAAGAACGATACTTCGGGCCTTTGAGCTCGTTAGAAGGCTCTATCCAGTTGATAAGGAGAGGACCTTTAACGTCTACCACTTCATAAACACACTGATGGAAGAAGAAACCCCGAGAATTCTCGCCGAGAAGTTCAGCGTAGCTGAAGTCTTCGCCCGCGCCGATAGAGGTGAAAGACCAAAGGACGAGACTGAGGAAAAGTTTTTCAGAATCTATGAAGTCCTCAAGCGGTTCATCAACTACACCGATGAGCGGGTTAGGGATATACCGGCGTTGCTCTTTGGCTTAGAGAAAACCGTTTAAGCTTTCCCCCTCTTCTTCTTCCGGTGGTTTGATGAAAATTGGAATCATTGGCACGGGGGTAGCTGGTCTCACCTCGGCGATAGCATTGGCAAAGAAGGGCTTTGAAGTTACACTCATCGGTCCCGGAATCAAGAAGAGCAACTCCCACCTGGCTCAGGCGGGAATAGCCTTTCCCGTTCTGAGGGGGGATTCCCTAGAAGCCCACGTCTTCGACACAATCCGAGCCGGGAAGTACCTCAACGACGAGGAGGTTGTGTGGAGCGTAATTTCGAAGGCGAGTGAAGCCTATGATTTCCTTCTCTCGCTCGGCCTGAAGTTTGAGGCTAGCGAGACTGAAGGTGGCCACTCGTTCCATAGGGTCTTCACAATAAAGAACGAGACCGGGAAGCACGTCACCAAGCTTCTCTATCTCCGCGCCAAGGAACTCGGAGTTCAGTTCGTCAAAGGAACGGCCGAGGAGCTGGCGATAAAGAGGGAAAAGGCTTACGGTGTCTTCCTCAACGGCGAGTTCCTGCCCTTTGATGCAACGGTGATAGCTTCCGGCGGTTTCTCTGGCCTCTTCAAGTTCACGGCTGGATCCCCAACGAACATCGGCCTCCTCATAGGGGACGCCATATTGAAAGGCGCCCCCGCTCGCGATTTGGAGTTTGTCCAGTTCCATCCAACCGGCTACATTGGAAAAAGGGGCGTCTTCCTGATAAGCGAAGCCGTCCGCGGTGCGGGGGCGAGGCTTGTGACCGAGGACGGTGAGCGTTTCGTGAATGAGCTCTCAACGAGGGACATCGTTGCGAGGGCGATATACAGGAAGATGCGGGAGGGGAAGAGGGTCTACTTGGACGCCACGGGGGTAGGGGACTTCAAGAAAAGCTTCCCCCAGATATACACTTTCCTGGTCAAGGACGGCACGGATCCGTTAAAGGATGCCATTCCTGTTTCCCCGATAGCCCACTACACGATGGGAGGGACAGCGGTCGACCCCTGGTACCGGACCGCCATCAGAAACCTCTATGCAGTAGGTGAGGCCGCCTCCAGCGGCTTCCATGGTGCAAACCGGCTGGCCAGCAACTCCCTCCTTGAGTGCCTCGTTTCCGGCCTTGAGGTTGCGAGGACAATAGTGAGGGACGGGCCGAGGTGCAGAGGAGTTAAGGGGCCGGGCTATCACGGCTACGAGGCCGGAGACGTTGACTCACTGAGGGAACTCCTCTGGGAGAAAGCCGGAATCGTCAGGAGCGCGAAGACCCTCAGGGAGGGCCTCAGGGAGCTTGAGGGTATAGAGGCAGACCCTAGGTTAAAGCTGCTCGCCAGGGGAGTCCTTGAGTGTGCATTGGTCCGGGAGGAGAGCAGGGGGGCACACTACCGTGAGGACTTCCCGGTTATGAGGAAGACCTTCGAGAGGCCGAGTTTCTTTGACGGGAGCTGTCATCTCTAACCAAAGGTGTCCAAAAACCCTTTTAATTCCCTTCCCTTATCCCCTCTGCGGGTGAGAAAATGAAGATGAAACGGCTTGTTGAGGAAATCCTCAGACTCAAAGAGGAGCGGAACGCTATAATAATGGCCCACAACTACCAGCTCCCTGAAGTTCAGGACATAGCGGATTTTCTGGGTGACAGCCTTGAGCTGGCGAGAAAGGCCGTGAAGACGGACGCCGATGTCATAGTCTTTGCGGGAGTTGACTTCATGGCCGAGACCGCGAAAATCCTCAACCCTGAAAAGACCGTTCTGCTCCCGAGCAGAAGGGCAACCTGCGCGATGGCCAACATGCTGAAGGTCGAGCACATTCTGGAGGCGAAGAGGAAGTACCCAGACGCGCCGGTGGTTCTCTACGTGAACACCACAGCCGAGACGAAGGCCTATGCCGACGTAACGGTTACCTCTGCCAACGCCGTCAAAATCGTTGAAAAGCTCGATTCCGACGTGGTCATCTTCGGCCCGGATAAGAACCTAGCGAGCTATGTTGCCAGACAGACCGGTAAGAAGGTCATCCCCGTGCCGGAGTACGGCCACTGCTACGTCCACAGGAAGTTCACCGTCGAGGACGTCGAACGTGCCAGGAAGCTCTACCCCAACGCTAGGCTGATGGTTCACCCGGAATGCGCACCGGGGGTGCAGGAAAGGGCAGACATCATAGTCTCCACCGGTGGAATGATAAAACGTGCGCCAGAGCACGATGAGTGGGTCGTCTTCACGGAGAGGGAGATGGTCTACCGCCTTCAGACGCTTCACCCTGAGATAAAGTTCCACCCCGCGAAGGATGACGCGACGTGTATCGGTATGAAGGCGATAACCCTCCACCACGTCTACGAGTCTCTCCGTGACATGAAGTACTCCGTTGAGGTTCCAACCGAGATAGCGGAGAGGGCCAGAAAAGCGATAGAGAGGATGCTGGAGCTCAGCTGAGTTCCCCTTTTGTTCCCCGTAAGCCCTCCTCCTTACTTCTTCGGTACGCTCATGCTCCTCACAGTGTAGTGTTCAAGTGTTGCCCCCCTCTCAACGAACTCGTGGGGCCATATCTTGACGTTGTACATCCTGACGTTGTCGCTCACCACCGCGTTGTCCCCTATGACGGAGTTTACCATCCTGACGTTGTCGCCGATCTCGACGTGCCTGCCCACTATTGAGTTCATCACCCGGACGTTGCTGCCCATCTTCACCCTGTCCATGACGACCGAGTGGAGGATCTCTGAATTCATTCCGATGATGGAGTAATTGTCCACCACGGCATCTTCGAGGGCGGTACCGCTCCCTATGGAGATGTGCCTCCCTAGGAGAACCCTCCCTTCCACTAGGAGTTCTCCCCGCTTTATCATGTCCCGCACCCGGCGGCGGAGTCCCTCGGACATCTTGGACCTGCCCTGCATATGAACGTCCTTGGTTACTTCGGAGGCATCCATGTCTTCGGATGAGAGGTTGCGGAGGAGATACATTGCCGCGTTTAGATAGCGCTCCGGAGTCCCGACGTCGAACCAGTAGCCCTCCATAGGGTAACCGTAGACATCATACCCGTGTTCTATCAGGGCGGGGATGATGTCACCCCCAAAGTCGAGTTTCTTCCCATTCACCATCTCCTTTGCCCAGGCTTCATTGAGGAACTCCCAGAAGTTCTCTGAGAGCAGATAGATGCCAGTGTTGGCGAGATTGCTTGGGGCGTCCTCCGGTGAGGGCTTCTCGATGAAGTACTCTATCCTGTAGTCCCCATTAACCTTTGCAACGCCGAATCCAGCAACGTCGTCGACGGGCTGGAGGGCTATGGTCATAAAGGCTTTCTTTTTCTGATGCCATTTGAACATCTTCTTCAAGTCCATCCGGTAGATGTTGTCGCCCTGGATCACCACCACGGGTTCTTTTATACCGTAGTAGTGCATCGTGTACCAGACGGCATCGCCGTTGGTCGTGCTCTCGTAACGCGGCATATAACGGATCCTCACCTCCTTTTCAAGCCCGTACTTCTTTCTGAGCCAGTACCCCTCACGGAAGTAGTCGAAGAGTGAGGTGTAGTTTACGTATCCCTTCACCCCAAGGTAGGCCTCCTCGATACCGTCGCGCGCGAGATTTAGAATGGAGTGCTCCAAGATGGGCTTGTTCAAAAGCCTCACGAGCCCCTTTGAGGTTTCGATGGTGAGCGGCCGCAACCGCGTTGCCTCGCCCCCTATTGGAATGACGGCTTTCTTTATCATAATGTTCCCCACTTAAATTCGCTCATAAGAATAAAAGGCATTCTTTCACGGGGAGTGGTGCAGGATATAGAAATAGAGATAAAGGACCGTTACCAGTTCAGGATGGAGGTGGGTTCATGGTTTCACTTGACTATCTCCTGGGATTCCTACGTGAGGATGCCCCCTTCGGCGACGTCACGAGCGAGGCGGTGGTTCCGGAGGGAACCAAGGCTATGGCGATGATCATAGCCAAGCAGGAGGGGATTATAGCGGGCGTTGAGGAGGCCAAAGCCCTGTTCGAACACTTCGGGGTTGAAGTTGGGGTCAAAAAGCACGATGGAGAGAGGGTGAAGGGAGGGGACGTCATCCTGGAGCTGTCTGGCGACGCGCTCTCCATACTCCTTGTCGAGAGAACCGCCCTGAACGTAATGGGCAGGATGAGCGGAATCGCGACGGAGGTCAGAAGGCTGGTCGATAAGGTTAAGGCTGTGAATCCTAGGGTCCGTGTTGCAGGAACTAGGAAAACCCTCCTCAAGCCGTTGGATAAGAAGGCGATACTCATAGGCGGCGGCGAGCCACACCGCTTCTCGCTGAGCGACGCGATACTCATAAAGGACAACCACCTTGCTCTGGTTTCGCTGGAGGAAGCGATAAGGCGCGCTAAGGCCTTCAGCGTTTACAAGATCGTTGAGGTTGAGGTTGAGATCCTTGAGGATGCCCTTAGAGCGGCAAGGGCCGGCGCGGACGTGGTTATGCTCGACAACATGACGCCCGGGGAAATCACCGAGACGATAGAGGCTTTAAAGCGCGAGGATCTGCGTGATGGGGTGAAGATCGAGGTTTCGGGGGGAATAACTCCGGAGAACATCGAGGAGTACGCGGCCCTGGATGTGGACGTCATAAGCCTCGGCTACCTCACGCACTCAGTCAAGAACTTCGATGTTAGCCTTGAGATGATTGAAAAGCTTTGAAAGAAGGTTTTTCACCTTTCTCTCAATTCCTTTGATATCTTTTTGATCTTTCTAAATCCCTTCCTTGATAAGGTTTATATTCAAGTTTTTCCTTGAATTTATTGCAAGCCAAAACTTGAAAAGGTGGTCGAAATGGGAAAGCTTGACGTTATCGAGAGTAAGGGGACTGAGAGGCTCAAGAGGGGCTTCGCAAAGATGGTCAAGGGCGGCGTCATAATGGACGTCACCAACGCCGATCAGGCCCATGTGGCGGAGGAAGCCGGAGCCGTCTCAGTTATGGCCCTTCACCGTGTTCCGGCCGACATCAGAAAAACCGGTGGCGTTGCAAGAATGGCCCCGATAGAGAAGATCCAGGAGATAATGGACGCCGTGACGATTCCAGTCATGGCAAAGGTTAGAATTGGCCACGTCGCCGAGGCGAGAATTCTTGAGGCTTTGGGAGTTGATATGATCGACGAGAGTGAAGTCCTAACGCCCTCAGATCCCTTCTTCCACATAGACAAGAGGGACTTCTCTGTTCCATTCGTCTGCGGCAACAGGAACCTTGGAGAGGCAGTGAGGAGAATATGGGAAGGGGCCGCGATGATGAGGACGAAGGGCGAAGCCGGAACCGGAAACATCGTCGAGGCCGTGAGGCACGTTCGTCTTCTGAGAGACAACATAGCACTAATCCAGCGCATGACCGACGAGCAGGTCTACAACGTAGCCGAAAAGTTCGCTGAGCCCTACCTCAGGCTGGCCTTTGAGGTCAGGGAAATCAGCGGTCTACCAAGGCAAGTACTTGAGAATGAGCCGATTTACGGCCACCACACCTACCGTGAGATAGTTGATGGCCTCTACAGGGTCCTCCTGGAGATAAAGAAGCTCGGCCGCCTTCCGGTCGTCAACTTCGCCGCCGGAGGAGTTGCCACTCCGGCAGATGCAGCTTTGATGATGCAGATGGGAATGGACGGCGTCTTCGTGGGTTCGGGAATCTTCAAGAGCTCCAACCCGGAGAAGATGGCGAGGGCGATAGTTGAAGCGGTAAACCACTGGGACGAGCCGGACGTTCTCGTTGAGATAAGCAAGGAAATAGGAGAGCCTATGAAGGGTCAGGACATCGAAGAACTGGAAGTTCGCCTCGAGGAGAGGGGTGTCTGATCTCTTTTTATTTATTTGTGGGGTGGTGAGAATGGTCAGGGTGGGTGTTATAGGCCTTCAGGGTGATGTGGGCGAACACATCGAGGCGACAAGGAATGCCCTGAAAAACCTCGGCGTTACCGGGGAGGTGGTCTGGCTCAGGAAGCCGGGGCAGCTCGAAAACATTTCGGCAATCATAATCCCCGGCGGTGAGAGCACGACAATCTCAAGGCTCATGCTGAAGAACGGCCTCCTTGAGCCTATGAGGAAGCTCGGTGAGGAAGGTCTGCCGATAATGGGAACCTGCGCCGGTTTGATAATGCTCTCGAAGAAGATAATCGGTGCCACTCCGGAGCAGAGGTTCCTCGAGCTTCTCGACGTTCGCGTTAACAGAAACGCCTACGGCAGGCAGGTGGACAGCTTCGAGGCTCCAATAAAGCTCGCCTTCAGCGACGAGCCGTTCCCAGGGGTTTTCATTCGCGCGCCCCGCATAGTCGAACTCCTGAACGATAAAGTCCGGCCGATAGCGTGGCTCGGCAATAGGGTTGTTGGCGTCGAGGGGGACAACATCATCGGCCTTGAGTTCCACCCGGAGCTGACCTCCGATACCAGAGTCCATGAATACTTCCTGGAGAAGGCCCTCTGACTTGAACATTTTTTCATAAATTTCTTCCGGAAATCTTTTTATTCTTGCCGTGTATATGTTTATCGGTGGTAGCGTGAGCGAGCCCAAGACTGTCGTGTGTCCCTACTGCGGTTTTGGCTGCAGACTTCTCGTTGATCCCAAGACGATGAGAGTCAAACCGTACCAAGGTGAACCCAACAGGGGCAAGCTCTGCCCCAAGGGTCTCCACGCAACGGAGTTCGTTCTTTCCAGGGACAGGCTCGGGCGCCCCCTGAAGCGTGAAGGCTCTAAGATAAGACCAATAAGCTGGGGGCAGGCCATCGAGGAGATAGCGGGCAAGCTCCTCGAAATCCGCGAGCTGTACGGTCCAGACGCTGTGGCTTTCATAGCCTCATCGAAGGTGAGCAACGAGGAAAACTACCTCCTCCAGAAGATAGCGAGGCTCTTCGGCACGAACAACATAGACAACTGCGCCCGTCTCTGCCACGAGGCGAGCGTTCACGCCCTCAAGATGACCGTTGGAGCGGGGGCGCAGACCAGCCCCTACAAAGACTTGGAGAGGTTCGGGGTCATACTCCTCTGGGGCTACAACCCGGCCGAGACACACCCGGTTGTCATGGACTACATCCTGAAGGCCAGGAGGAAAGGTGCTAAAATAATCGTCGTCGACGTCAGGGAAACCAGAACGATGGCCTTCGCGGATTATAAGCTGATCATCCGTCCGGGGACCGACATAGCCCTCGCAAACGCGGTTATGAACGTCATAATCCGGGAGGAGCTCTACGATGAGGAGTTCATAAAGACCAGAACCGCCGGCTTCTCCGAGGTAAGGATGGCGGTAATGAAGTACACTCCGGAGTACGCGGAGAAGGTAACGGGAATTCCGGCTGAAACTATCAGAGAAGTTGCGAGAACCTTTGCCTTGGCCGGAAGCGGCGCGATAATGTGGGGTATGGGTTTGACACAGCACGTTTCAGGCGTTGAGAACGTCATTGCCGTTATAGACATAGCACTCCTCCTGGGCTATATCGGGGAAAAAGGTGGTCTATACCCCATGCGCGGTCAGAACAACGTCCAGGGAGCGGCATACATGGGTGCGCTGAGCGAGTTCCTGCCGGGTTACGTCCCGCTGACCGACGAGCGCTTTAGAAAGCGTGTGGCAAAGATATGGGGTGTGGAAGACCTCCCGACGGAGCGCGGGCTCTACCTCACGGAGCTCTGGGATGCGATAAAGAGCAACGATATTAAAGCGCTCTACATAGTCGGGGAAAACCCTGCGGTCAGTGAGGCGGACTTCCTCAGGGTGAGAGACGCCCTCAGAGAGCTCGACCTCCTCGTTGTTCAGGACGTTTTCATGAGCAGGA
The DNA here is from genome assembly GCF_026988555.1 of Thermococcus sp. Lineage (NCBI taxonomy): Archaea > Methanobacteriati > Methanobacteriota > Thermococci > Thermococcales > Thermococcaceae > Thermococcus > Thermococcus sp. Next base: position 11,172 of record NZ_JALSLB010000006.1, read on the forward strand.
CTGCCCGCTACGCCCACTACGTTCTTCCTGCGAGTGCCTTCTGCGAGAAGTCCGGAAGCTACATGAACAGCGAAAGAAGGATTCAGTGGAGCCATAAGATCTGCGAGCCGATGGGTGATTCCAAGCCCGACTGGGAGATACTTACCATGCTCGGCAGGGCCCTGGGTTTGCCCGGGTTCAACTATTCGAGCGTTGAAGAGATAACGGGGGAATACTTCCGCCTCTTCCCCTCGCTGGAGGAAAGGAGCGTTGAGGAACTGAAGAACCCAGAGGGGATATTCCTTCCGAAGAAGAGGCTCCACACTTGGGAGTTCTCAACGCCAGATGGAAAGGCCAGGTTCATCGCTGTGGAGCAGGTGCAGCCCTGGGAGAGGCCGGACTACGAGTACCCCTTCATACTTACGACAATCAGGCTGATAAGCCACTACAACACAGGTGAAATGACCCTCAGGAGCCCATCTCTCGTCAGGCTGATGGGAGAGCCCAGGGCGCTGATAAACAGAAGCGACGCGGAGAGGCTTGGAATCCACGACGGCGACTGGGTTGAGATCGAGACTAGGCGCGGGAAAATTAGAATGAGGGCCAAGCTCGGCGGTATTCCCTCCGGAGTGGTTGCGGTTCCCTTCCACTTCAAGGCGAACAAAATAACGAGCCCTGCCCTGAACAAAGCCGGAACGCCGGAGCTCAAGTTCTCCGCGTGCAGGGTGAGGAAGCTCAGAAGCGGAAAGCCCACTCCGGATACTCCCCGGTAAGGCATGCCAGGCAGAGGTCCCTCCTCCCGACGGCCTTTTTCAGCCCATCTACGCTGAGGTAAGCCAGGCTGTCGGCGCCTATTGCCTTCTCCACCTTCCCGACGCTCCCAAAGGCCGCTATGAGCTCGTGCCTGGTAGGAATGTCCACCCCCATGTAGCACGGGTACCTTATCGGTGGGGATGCTATTCTCACGTGCACCTTCCTCGCGCCGGCCCTTCTAAGCATTGCCACGATGCGCTTCATGGTCGTTCCCCTGACGATTGAGTCATCAACAAGAACGACGCTCTTGCCCTCTATTACCTCCCTCACCGGCGAGAGCTTGAGCTTAACCTTCAGCTCGCGGTAGAACTGGCCTGGGATTATGAATGTCCTTCCTATGTAGCGGTTCTTTATCAAACCTTCCGAGTAGGGAATCCCGCTGACCCTGGAGAAACCCAAGGCGGAAGCCCTTCCAGAGTCTGGCACGGCTATGACGACGTCTCCATTGGCGGGGCTTTCCCTTGCCAGTTCTTCTCCCATCCTGACCCTTGCAGTATAGACGTTTACACCGTCTATCGTGCTGTCCGGGCGGGCGAAGTATATGTACTCAAAGACGCAGCCGCGGTGCTCTCCCGTTGCCACGACCCTGCTTTCGATTTCATCCTCCGAGAGGAGGAAGACCTCCCCGGGCTTCACGTTCCTCACGTCGTCAACGAAGAGCCTCAGTGCGGAATCCTCCGAGGCGAAATAGTGGCCGTTTCTACTCCCGTAGCTTAATGGCCTGAAGCCGACCGGGTCCCTCGCAACAAGTATCTTCCCGTCGAACAGGAAGGCAACCGAATAGGCCCCCTTAACTTCCCCAAAGAGGGCTTTCATGGCCTCAAATTCATCTCCCGTTTCTTTTAGATGCCAGAGAAAAGAGATGCCCAGCAGCTCAGAGTCCACCGAGTGCCTGAACTTAACCCCCAGCCGTTCGTAGTGCCGCCTGAGGGGGAGGAAATTCGTGAGGGTCCCGTTGTGGGCTATCGCTATCCTCCTTTCGCAGCAGCTTGCCTCCAGCGGCTGGGTTTCCGTGAGGGAGCCGGAGGTGGAATACCTGACGTGGGCTATTGCCATTCCTGATTTCAGCTTCGCCACCTCGCCGTTCCTGAAGACCTCCAAAACGAGCCCCCTACCAGCTATCGTTTTTATCCTGTGCTTCCAGACGCTTATCCCCGCGCTCTCCTGTCCCCTGTGCTGCAGGGCTATGAGTGCGTAGTAGGCTTTCCTGGGCGCGTTCTCAGCAACGGCCGCAAAGACTCCGCACTTCTCCCTCATGAGGAACCCCGCCAGTTTTTGACGTGAATATGTTAATAAATATATGTTCTTGCGCAATGTTTTAGCCTCTTGTGTTTAAAAACTTTGCCCATTGATTGACATTTTAATGCTTAAACAAGCCTTAAATATGGAGAAATTTTACATAAAAATGGTGAAGTCCATGGAGGTTTACGAAGGTAAGGCCAAGAAGGTAATTCCCCTCGACGAGGGGAAGGCCATCATGGAGTTCAAGGACGATGCAACAGCCTTCGATGGTAGGAAGAAGGGCCAGTTTGGGGGCAAGGGCTGGCTCAACGCCCAGATAAGTGCGGTTCTCTTCAAAGTTCTTGAGGAGAGGGGTGTTAAGACGCACTTCATAGGGGTTGCCGGCGACAACAGGCTCATCGTTGAGAGGCTCAAGATGTATCCCCTTGAGATAGTGGTCAGGAACGTCGTCGCCGGCAGTTTGAGGAAGCGCCTCCCCCTTGAGGAGGGAACTGAATTGACGGAGCCGATAGTCGAGCTCTACTACAAGGACGACGGCCTCGGCGATCCTATGATAAACCACCATCACGCAAAGATCCTCGGGATAAGCGAGGATGAGATAAGGGGGATGGAGCGCATAGCCCTCAAGGTGAACGAGATCCTCAAGGAGTACTTCGCCGAGCGCGGGATAATCCTCGTTGATTTCAAGCTTGAGTTCGGAAAGAACGAGAGGGGCGAGATAATCCTCGGCGACGAGATAAGCCCCGACACCTGCCGCTTCTGGGACGCTGAGACAAAGAAGAGCCTCGACAAGGATGTCTTCAGGTTTGATAAAGGCGACCTCGTTAAAGCTTACGAGGAGCTCTACGAGCGCCTCACGGGCAGTTCGCTCTCATAGGTTATGAGAACCGTGTAGCAGCCCTTTTCATCTTCCTCTATCACTATTTTCCTCAGCCGGATTCCGTATTCGCTTACGGCCTTTTCAACCAGCTCCGGCAGGTTTTCAAGGAACGCCTTCCTCTTTACCGTGAGCTCCATGCGACCACCGAGAAAAGTTTGGGGAGGAGCTTAAAGTCTTACCCCGTAGTTCTTTACCGTTATCCATGGCCTTTCCATGACTGCACCGAGCTCGAAGCTCTTGAAGTGTTTGTTGAGGACTTCCAAAGCCGCTCCCTTCTCTTCCTGCGGGACTATTGCTATGAAGCCGACCCCCATGTTGAAAACCCTGAACATCTCCTCCAGAGGAACGCCGTTCTCATAGATCAGCCTGAATATTCCTTCGATGGGTGGCATCTCAAGGGAAAAGCCGTGGCTGGTGAGGCGCTTCAGGTTGGTCAGGCCTCCGCCGGTTATGTGGGCTAATCCATGAACCTCGACACTCTCAATCAGTCCAAGAATCGCCTTCACATAAATCCTCGTCGGTTCCAGAAGCCACTCCCAGAGTTTTCTGCCCTTGTAATCGTAGTCGAGGCCGTACTTCGGGATGAGGAGCTTTCTAGCCAGCGTGAGACCGTTGGAATGGATTCCCGAACTTGCTATACCAATAACCGCGTCACCGGGCTTTATCTTCTCGCCGGTTATTACCTCTCCTTTCTGGACGGTACCTATGGCCGTTCCGGCCAAGTCGAAGCCGTTGATGAGATCCGGCATCACAGCGGTTTCGCCACCCACTATCGCTATCCCGGCCTGCCTCGCCCCCTCATAGAGCCCCTTAGCTATCTCACCGAACATTCCCTCGTCCGGCTCCCTCACGGCGAGGTAGTCAACCAGTGCCACAGGCTCGGCCCCAACGCAGAGCAGGTCGTTCACGTTCATTGCTATCATGTCTATCCCTATCGTGTCGAACTTGCCGACGGCTTCGGTGACCAAGGTTTTGGTTCCGATCCCGTCAGTTGTCATGGCTATGTAGAATTTGCCAAAATCCATCAGCGCCGCGTAGTGGCCTATTTCACTCGGCTCGCCGGTTTTTTCCCTTCTGAACTCGAAGGTCTCCTTCGCGAGCCCTATGATCCTCCTGAGGGCCCTTGCAGTTTTCTCGTCATCGACTCCCGTCTGGGCGTAGGTCAGCATGAGCACCACCGGTGAGAGTTCCACAGAGGGCTTAAAAACTTTATCATATTTATGCTTAAAAAGGCTTAAATATAATGAATTTTTAACATTTTAACGTCAAAATCTGAGGTGATGATAATGATCAAGCCCCGGGACGAGCTTGGAACGGCCACAACGGACTCCGCTCAAAAGATACTCCTCCTCGGAAGCGGTGAGCTGGGGAAGGAGATAGCCATCGAGGCCCAGAGGCTTGGAGTTGAGGTTATAGCGGTTGATAGATACGCAAACGCCCCCGCCATGCAGGTCGCCCACCGCTCCTACGTTGGAGATATGAAGGACGGGGACTTCCTCTGGAGCATTGTTGAGCGCGAAAAGCCCGATGCAATAGTGCCCGAGATTGAGGCCATAAACTTGGACGCTCTCTTTGAGATTGAAAATGAGGGCCACTTTGTCGTGCCGAACGCCAGGGCCACATGGATAGCCATGCACCGCGAGAGGACGAGGGAGACCCTTGCGAAGGAGGCCAAAGTTCCGACGTCACGCTACGCCTATGCCACAACGCTCGACGAGCTCTACGATGCCTGTGAGAGGATAGGCTACCCCTGCCACACGAAAGCAATAATGAGCTCCTCGGGGAAGGGCTCCTACTTTGTGAGAGGCCCGGAGGACGTTCCAAAGGCGTGGGAGGTGGCGAAGAAAAAAGCAAGGGGCAGCGCTGACAAGATAATCGTCGAGGAGCACATTGACTTCGACATCGAGATAACGGAGCTGGCGGTCAGGCATCTCGATGAGAACGGCAAAACAGTTACAACCTTTCCAAAGCCCGTCGGACACTACCAGATTGATGGCGACTATCATGCGAGCTGGCAGCCCGCGGAGATAAGCGAAAAGGCCGAGCGCGAGGTTTACCGCATAGCCAAGCGCATAACCGATGCCCTTGGAGGGCTTGGCCTCTTTGGGGTTGAGATGTTCGTTAAGGGCGATAAAGTGTGGGCCAACGAGGTCTCACCGAGGCCCCACGACACGGGGATGGTCACCATGGCTTCCAATCCAACGGGCTTCTCCGAGTTCGGGCTTCACCTCAGGGCGGTTTTGGGACTTCCAATACCCGCTGTTAAGGAGAAGGGCGTAAGGATGTTCCCTCTCCTAACCCCGGCGGCGACCCACGTCATCCTGTCGAACCAGGAGGGCTATGCTCCGAGGTTCAGGAACGTTTTCAATGCACTGAGCGTTCCGAACACAACAATCAGGTTCTTTGGAAAGCCCTCAGCATACAGGGGAAGGCGTTTGGGCGTTGCCCTCGCGTGGGACGGTGATGTAAGAGAGGCAAAGAGGAAGGCAGAGGGGGTCGCCCACATGGTGGAGCTCAGGACGAGAAGCGGGGAGTGGCAGGGGCAGGAGTTCATTAAAAAGATGCACTTGCTCTGATTTTTTCTTTTTCAATAAAAATAAAGATATTAACCCCGCATCCTCTCCCTGTACTCCTCAAGCTTTTTCTTTAAGACTTCGTCCTTTAAGGCCAAGATTTCTATGGCGAGCAAAGCCCCGTTCCTACCGTTGTCTATTCCCACCGCAGCAACCGGAACCCCGGGCGGCATTTGTGCTATGCTCAGCAGGGAATCGAGCCCGCCGAGCTTCGCCGAGACAGGAACCCCTATCACGGGTCTGGTTGTGTGAGAGGCTATAACTCCCGGCAGGGCAGCACTCAGGCCTGCTATCGCTATGAAGACATCATAGTCTTCCTTTGCCAGCTCCTCAACCCTCTCCGGGTCCCTATGGGCTGAGGCAACCTCAACCTCATGCTCAACACCGAACTCCTCCAGAACCTTGGTAACCTTCCCGGCGATGTGAGAGTCGCTTTTGCTTCCCATAACAACGAGCACCTTCATAACATCACCGCTTTTTTCTCGAATTCTCACCTTTATAACTTTTACCATTTAAATGTCAAAATAAAGCTTAAAAACATCATATTTTAACAAAAATTTGGTGATGGCCATGAAAGTTCTTTTAGTGGGTGGTGGTGGAAGAGAAAACGCCATAGTCGAGGCCCTTGTAAATGGGGGTGCCGAGCTTTATGTGGTTGCCAGGCATGTTAATCCCGGCATCAAAAGACTCTGCAGGGATTATGGGCCGGCCGGAGAAACGGATGTTGGAAAGGTTCTGGATTTCGCCGAAAAATGGGGCGTTGAGCTCGCATTCATAGGGCCCGAGGCGCCTCTGGAGAAGGGCATCGTGGACGTCCTCGAGGAGAACGGAATCCCTGCGGTTGGTCCCTCAAAGGAGGCGGCCCGGCTTGAGACCAACAAGGCATTTGCGAGGCACATGATGGAAAAATACGAAATTCCTGGAAGGAAGCTCTTCAGGGTTTTTACCGACGTCGGGGAGATGCGTTCGTGGATAGATGACTTTGGAAAGCCGGTTGTCGTAAAGCCCCTCAGGCTCACGGGGGGTAAGGGCGTTAAAGTTGTCGGCTACCAGCTGAGGGACAACGAGGAGGCGAAGGAGTACGCAAAGGCTCTAATTGAGAGGGATGGGAAGGTTCTGGTCGAGGAGAGGACGGACGGTGTCGAATTCACATTTCAGGTCTTCACGGACGGGAAGAAGGTAATCCCCATGCCCCTCGCCCAAGATTATCCCCACGCCTATGAGGGCGACGCTGGGCCGATAACCGGCGGTATGGGCTCATATTCATGTGAAAACCACATCCTGCCCTTCGTAACGGAGGAGGACTATAAAAAAGCATTTGAAACCCTGAAGGCGACCGTTGAGGCAATGCGGAAAAACGGAACACCCTACAAAGGCATTCTCTACGGCCAGTTCATGCTCGCTAAGGATGAGCCGAAGATAATAGAGTTCAACGCCCGCTTCGGCGACCCCGAAGCAATGAACGTTCTTCCGATTATAAAAACGCCCTTCCTCGAAATTGCGGAGGGGATAGTTGACGGGGCGCTCAAAAAAGCAGAATTTGAGAAAAAAGCCACTGTTGTCAAGTACATAGCTCCAAAGGGCTATCCCTCTGATCCAATAAAGGGCGTTAGGGTTGAAATCAGAGAGGATAAAATCAGGGAGGAGGGGGCCAGGGTTTACTACGCCTCGGTGGATGAAAACTTCAGGATGCTCGGTTCGAGGGCACTGGCGGTCGTTGGAATCGCCGGTTCTCTTGAAGAGGCGGAGAGGATTGCATCCGCAGGGATAAGGCACGTTAAAGGGGAGATTTTCTACCGCGCCGATGTGGGAACGAGAGAGAGCGTTGAGAAGAGGGTTAGGATTATGAAGAAGCTCAGGGGTGAATGGAATGATTGAAAGGGAGCGGATTCTGGAAGTTCTGGAGAAGTACGATAGGGAAAAGGTTGTTATCGGAGCAATAGGGAGCCACTCAGCCCTTGACATAGCGGATGGTGCAAAAGAGGAGGGCCTCCCCGTTCTGGTCGTGGCACAGCGTGGAAGGCACAGAACATACGCGGAATATTTCAGGCAAAAGAGGACGAAGGACGGCTTAATGAAGGGCTTCATAGATGAGGTAATCGTTCTGGAGAGGTTCGGCGGAATCATCGACATTCAGGAGGAGCTGAGGAAGAGGAACGTTATCTTCGTCCCCAACCGCTCCTTTGTGGTTTATACAGGCATTGACAGAGTGGAGGACGAGTTTTTGGTGCCGCTCTTCGGGAGCCGCAATTTGCTCAGGAGCGAAGAGAGGAGCGAGGAGAAGAGCTACTACTGGCTCCTTGAGAAGGCCGGGCTTCCATACCCGGAGCCCGTGGAGCCGGAGGAGATTGATGAGCTTGTAATCGTCAAGCTCCCCCACGCTAAGAAGAGGCTTGAGCGCGGCTTCTTCACGGCCGCCTCATACAATGAGTTCCGCGAGAAGGCGGAGAAGCTGACAAAGCATGGCGTGATCACGGAGGAAGACCTCGCCAAAGCGAGAATCGAGCGCTACATAATAGGCCCGGTCTTCAACTTCGACTTCTTCTACTCGCCGGTTGATGAGGAGATTGAGCTCCTTGGAATAGACTGGCGCTTCGAGACGAGTTTGGACGGCCACGTTCGTTTGCCGGCTTCCCAGCAGCTCACCCTCCCAGAGCACCAGTTTGAACCGGAGTACACCGTCACTGGCCATGCCTCTTCGACCCTCAGGGAGTCGCTTTTGGAGAAGGTCTTCGAAATGGCGGAGCTTTACGTGAAGGCCACCCAGAAGTACTATCCTCCGGGAATCATCGGGCCATTCACCCTGCAAACTGCGGTGGACAATGACCTCAACTTCTACATCTACGATGTAGCGCCAAGAACCGGGGGAGGAACCAACATCCACATGGCGATGGGTCATCCCTACGGCAACGCCCTCTGGAGGAAGCCGATGAGCACCGGAAGGAGGGTGGCGCTTGAGATTAAGCGCGCGGTTGAACTTGACGATCTTGAGAAGGTTGTTACATAAATTACAATCTCTTGATTACTTCTTAGAATTTTATATGTTTAAAAATTCCGAATTTGTGAAAAAGAGCTTTTACTAGTTACTTTTTTTTTAGAAATTTAATAACTTTAAATTATGAACTTCGAGTTTACAAAAAATTTAAATAATATTGCATGCTTAGGACAATATGCCGAAGTAACGATGAGGCAGAGAAAAATTGGGGGTGGAGAAAGTGGAGAACAAACAAAAAACTAAGATTTTAGCTTTAGAGATTGATGAGGAGTTCGACGTTGAAATAAACACAAAAGTTAATGGAGATGAGGGATACTGCAAAGATCTGATGTTTTGATTTTTATTATATTTTTAATCTATTCGGAATAAACGTGGGGGGAGTTTGATGGAGGCGAGGTTAGGTCTACGGAGTGTTGACATCTCAATAACATCGTCATGTAATTTAAAATGTAAACATTGTTATCTGGAAGACTTGAAAAACGCAAAGATTATATTGCCTTTTAAGAAAATTGAAGAAGTCCTCACAGATGCTAGGGATCTTGGCGCACATCACGTAACGTTGACTGGAGGAGAGCCTACCCTCCATCCAAAATTTCCAGAAATTCTTAATCTTGCTAACAAATTAGGGTTTAGGATAACAATATTTACCAATGCAACGACATTGAACGAAGACATAGTAAGTGTTTTGAAAGAGTGCAACATAAATGGAGTTCAAGTTAGTCTTGAAGGACTAAAAGAGATGCACGAAAAAATTAGAGGTAAAGGAACCTTTGAAAGAACAATATCTGGGATAAAACTCCTTGTAGATGCTGGTATTAGGGTTACTGTTAATACTCAACTAACAAAAGACATAATTGACAATATTCAAGAATATGCTTCATTTTTGAAGTCAATAGGCGTTTCAAAGCTTCTGTTAACTATCCCCTCCCTAGTTGGTGAAGCAAAAAAGAATAATGTTTGTTTTCCAGATGAAAAATTAGACGAGATTAGGAGCATGCTAAAAATACACAAACTCAAAGATCAGTTTAATATCGATTCTACAAACCCTGACTCAAATTATACTTGTACTGCACTAATTCATCAGCTTGCCATAAATTTTGATGGCACAGTTTATCCGTGTCACTATTTTAGATCGACACACCACCACTCATTAGGAAATATTTATGTCGAAAGTTTGAGGGATATATACATATCCTGGATGAACGGGGATTCAGAACTTCTCCATTACCAGAAGTATGGAACCGCCAAGTGTAACGTGTGTAAATTCAAAGAAGTGTGTGAGCCATGTGCTGGCAGAATATATTCATTGTACAAAAACTTCAAGAATCCAGATTTGTTGTATTGTATGTTGCTTGGGAAAGAAAAAGTATTCCACGACGTACACATTAGTAGGTTAGTATGGGGCCGTATGGAATGATATAGATCTCTTTACTACGAGGTGATTTAGTTGCTAGGGCAGATAAAGAAGAAAACAATCAAAGGGCTGGTTTTAGATATTGATGGACTAGAAGTTGAAGTGAATACAAAATGCAACGGAGGTGGGTGTGACGAGGACATCGACGAATGGATATAAATCTTTATCTTTTTCCTCTTTGTCTCTGGGCAAGATATCAAGAAATGGGGGGAGAACCAGTGAAAAAGATTTCACCAGAAAAGGGATACTTACTCGTATCCTCCTTAGGGGCGTGGATGACTCACTTAATGGGCCCGTACCTCACAATCTGGCTTAGGAGTTTGGGAATCTCATTTGCTCAAATCGGCTTTTTTCAGTCGGTTTCATCTCTCCTTACATTCATAACGGACTTCCCGACGGGAGGTCTGGCTGACAGGTACGGACGAAGGCTTAACTACGCGGTTGGTGTCTTGCTATTTGGAGTCTCTCTTATCATAATCGCCTGTTCGAGCAGCTTTTTTATAATAGCCCTGGCATTTGCTCTGGCTGGTATTGGAAGTGCCTTTATGAGCGGAACGCTCACTCCCTGGCTCTATGATGCAATTAAAGGCGATAAAAAGAGGGCTCACATGGTCTTCAGCCGCATGAGGATTATAAACGGCATTTTAGGGACAGTAGCTGGCTTTGTTGCTGGAACCATCTCACGCTATGCCCTTAACCTTCCCATACTCCTGGCCGGCATCTGTGGGATAAGCGCTTCCCTGCTGGCACTCCTCTTCCTTGAGGAAAACTATGGCCACGGAAAGGCAAAACCTTACGGAGAAATCCTTAAGGATGGATTGAAACATATAGCCCGGGAAAGGACTCTCCACTATCTTCTCGTTGCGAGTTTTTTCCTGTCGTTCGCAGGTCGCTCGTTCTTCATGTTCTGGATGGTTCTTGCAAAGGAAGCCGGACTCAGGGAAAGCAGTATAGGTTACGTTTATCCCCTGCTGATACTTTCAACGTCTTTCGGGGGATTCGTATCTTTCAGGCTCTCTAGGTTCATGGATCACAGGAAAATTTTAGCAATCACAACGCCGTTGATGGGTCTTCTGATAATCGCAATGGGTATTGTTAAGGGCCTCTTATCCCTCCTCGCACTCATAACTCTCTTTGAGATAATAATAGCCATTAGAGCACCCGCCATGATAACGTTCAGAAACGAGCTTATACCCTCTCCGATCCGCTCTACCGTTACATCCGCACTTAGTACAATAGGAGGTATGTTCTCAATGCTTGCCAACATTGCAGTTGGGCTCATTGCTGATATCTTTGGCCTTGGAGGCGCTTATGTTGTATCTGGAATCCTTGCGCTCTTTGCGAGCTTATTCTTAATGATGGCGATCGAACATTCCTAAAAATAAGTGCTCCTTCTCATCTTTGCTTTTTTGTTCAGATGTATCAAGCTTCCTCTTCTTTTTCTTCCCTGAGACCGAGAGGAAGTTGGCCTTCATGAAGACGCTTCATATAGATGTCGTTCTCCTCATGGGGGGAAGGGGGTAATGAGAGTCGTCTAAGAGGATTCCGTAAGGCTCGCGCTGGAGCTGGCGCATTTTTAACATTTTTATGTTAAAATAATCCTTAAAAACCCCTAATTTTTACACTTTTCTGATAAGGTGGTGCCAATGAAATGGAAGGTTACCGTCATCGTTCGCCTCAAGGAGGGCCTCAACGACCCGGAAGGAAGAGTCATTGGAAAGGCACTCAAAAATCTGGGCTATAAAATTGAGGAGCTGAAGGTGCCGAAATACTTTGAGCTCGTTTTTGAGAGCGAAAATCCTGAGAAGGACGTTGAGGAGATGTGCAAACGCCTGCTCGCCAACCCCGTGATACACACCTACGAATATGAGATAGAGCCTTTAGGTGAGTGAGATGCCGAAGTTCGCCGTTATAGTGTTTCCAGGGACAAACTGCGACTTTGAGACCCTTGAAGCGATTAGAAAAGCCGGGGGCAAAGCGGAGAAGGTGTGGTATAAAGAGAGCATTGAAGACTTTGATGGCGTTGTTCTGCCCGGCGGTTTCAGCTATGCCGATTATTTGAGAGCCGGGGCCATAAGCGCGAGGGCAGGGATAATGGAAGAGGTCAAAGCCCTCACCAGAGAGGGGAAGCCCGTTCTGGGAATATGCAATGGCTTTCAGGTCTTGACCGAGAGCGGGCTTCTGCCCGGAGCGTTAAGGCCCAACAAAATACCGAGATTCCTGTGCAGGTGGGTTTACCTCAAAGTAAGCGACACCCAAACCGCGTTTACCCAGCTCTATGAAGAAGGAGAGGTCATCAGGATGCCAATAGCCCATGCGGAAGGGAATTATTACACGAACGAGCCCTCAAAGGTTCGCATAGCCTTCCAGTACAGCGACGAAAAAGGAAATCTCACGGAGGAGGCAAACCCAAACGGCTCGCTCTTGAACATAGCGGGGATAACCAATGGGAGGGGCAACGTCCTGGGAATGATGCCCCACCCGGAGAGGGCTAGTGACAGATGGCTGGGAAGTGAGGACGGGCTGAAGGTATTCAAATCGATGGTGGAGTGGGCAAAGCGGTAACTTTCCTATTTTTTGCAGAGCGGGGTGAACACCTCCTCAAGGGTTACTTGAGAAGTCTGGACGTCAATGAGATCGTGCCTGGAGAGGAGGGTAAGTACTTCCTTGAGGTCCTCATTTTTGAAGTACAGCTTAACGTACGTGAACTTCCCATCGCTTTGAACCTCGATTTTTTGAGCTATTCCCTCAAAATCTCGGGGGTTAATTTTTCCTTTAATTTTGGCGATGATTTTTCTCTCTGCTTTGAGGGTCTCAACTTTCTCGATAAGCTCCTTTGGAGCCCCCCCCAGCGATTTTACGCTTGTTGAACAGCATAACCCTGTCGCACAGGAGCTCGGCCTCCTTTAGGTTGTGGGTTGTTAAAAGTATTGTCGTCCTCAGCTCCCTTGAAAGCTCCTGAATGGCGTTCCAGACTTCCCTTCGGGTGAAAAGGTCGAGGTATACCGTTGGTTCATCCAAGATGAGAACCTCTGGCTGAATTATTATGGGCAACGCCAGGTAAATCTTCTGCCTCATACCGACGGAGAGCTTCTGGTACCACTCGTGCCTCTTCTCTTCCAAGTTGAGCAATTCCAGCGCGTGATTGATTCTTCTCTCGGCCTCTCCCCTGGGAATTCCCCACAGTTCGGCTATGAACTTGAGGTTTTTCTCCACGCTGACCCTCCACTGAAAGAGGCCAAACAAATCCCTGCTTCCTCCAAAGATTGTGAAGATTCTGCCCCGGATTTTATCGTGCTCTTGGATTGAATCGTAGCCATTGACGTAGAGGTGGCCCCTCGTCGGTATCACGAGGCCGTTGGCGATTTTGCAGAGTGTGGTTTTTCCAGCGCCGTTTGGACCTAAGAGACCGTATATCTCGCCCTCTTTAACTTTAAAGCTAATATCGATCAGGGCAGGAATCTCTTCCCGCGGTGTTCTGAGAAAGTCCTTAAGGCTTTTCAAGTCAAGCAGGGACTTTATTGGGGGAGGGTAGTACTTGGTCAGGTTAACAGCCTCTATCACTTAAACCACCCTGATTACGTACGTTCTTCCCTTTCTTTCACGTCGAACTAACCCCATGTTTTCGAGACTCCTAATGGCCCTGCAGGCTTTAGCCCTGCCGAACAGCTGGCTCAATTCACTTTGTGTTACTTCACCATTGTCAAGAATGAAGTCTAATATTCTTCTCTCCAGCTCGCCCAGTTCATGCTTATGCAGGCTGTTTATCTCAATCTCCACTTTAATAAGCAGTATGAGTTTTCCGTTTTCACACTCCTCCTTGAGGATCTGTACCCTCATAAGGCCCACCTCAGGTGTGCCCCAGCGTTCCCAGCTGTCTCGCCTTGTTGAAACCCCACCTGAATGTTAGATATCCTACGAGGAGCATTACCCCCGTGATGAGGAGCATGTTCATTAGGCTGGGGAGGATTTGGGATAACGAGTAACCGCCGCCCATTGTGAGCCTGCCCATTTGGAGGATGTAGGTTTCCGGGTGGATTTTTGAAAGCGGCTGGAGCCAGGAGGGGAGTTTATCGGGCGGAAAGTAAAGCCCGCTGACGAGCTGGGCGGTTATGTTGAAGAACCAGTTTAGAGGGTCCTGGGTGGCTTTGGTTGCTATTCTGAATCCGGCTGAGAACAGGTCGAGGGCGAAAATCAGAAGGATACCGCTCAGGATGACGACGAGAACGCCGAGGTTAAAGTGAATTCTCAAACCGAAAAACAGGATGTACGCGAGTGTTATCAGGAGGGTTAACCCCAGGTTCCAGAGGATTCGCCAAGCATTGATTCCAATGAAAATGGATGTTAGTGAAGCTGGAGAGTTGTAAAGGACTGGAAATATTCTACCGAGAACGAAGGATGAGATGCTCCCCCTCGGCAGGAAGACAAGGTTGTGGATTATTGAGCCTATGAGGAGGTAGTCCAGGTAGTTTGGAGTGCCGTACTGGGAGATGTTGGCGTTGATCGTGATGAGCTTTGCAAAGATTCCGATGAAGATTATGTTCAAAGCTAAGCCTATGAACTGCAAAAGCAGGTCAAAGCGCCTTGAGAAGAAGACTTCCCTTTGGATGAAGATGAAGGCCTTGATTGTTCTAACACCTTGAACTGTGGCCATTTGACCACCCGGAATCAATTGATTGGATTACTTATAAGTGTTGCTTTTTTTTGCTTGTGGATGGTTTCACTTCATTTATAAATGAATTTCAGTTGTTTATAAATCGGTTGCAGTAAAACTTATGGATTGTTTCAGCGAAGAATTAAACGCAAGAACCTGGATGGAGGTG
>NZ_JALSLB010000007.1 GCF_026988555.1 Thermococcus sp.
TTCATCGTCGAGGAGAGCATAAAAGCCCAGAGAAAACTCCTCGTCGGCTACAAGGGAATGCCCGGCATAAACATGAAGAAGTTCGAGGAGGCATGGAACTCCAAGCACGCAGCCATAAGCCTATCCGGCGAGCCGATGCTCTACCCCTACATGGGCGACCTGGTGGAGGAATTCTACAAGCGCGGATTTACCACCTTCATTGTCACCAACGGAACCGTTCCCGAAAGGCTGGAGGAGATGAAGAAGGAAGACAAGCTGCCGAGCCAGCTCTACGTATCCCTCACCGCCCCGGACATCAAGACCTACAACCGGGTGAACGTCCCCATGATTCCGGACGGATGGGAGAAGATAAAGGAGACGCTGGGGCTCATGAACGACGCCCAGACTAGGACGGTGGTAAGGCTGACCCTCGTCAAGGGCGAGAACATGGCCAACCCCGAGGGCTACGCGAAGCTGATAAAGCTCGCCAACCCGATGTTCATTGAGGCAAAAGCCTACATGTTCGTTGGCTATTCGCGCAACAGGCTCACCATCAACAACATGCCGCGGCACGAGGAGATTAAGGCCTTCGCCGAGGAGCTGGTGAAGCACCTGCCCGGCTACCACATTGAGGATGAATACGAGCCGAGCAGGGTCGTGCTCATAATGCGCGACGACGTTGATCCCCACGGAACCGGAATCGGTGGCAGATTCATAAAGCACTGAGGCCTGTCCCTTTGTTTTATAAGTTTTATGAAAAAGTTTATTTATTCTAGGCTCTTAGAATCAGATTAGGGGTGCAAGACTATGAGAAAGGTTTTGGCTTTAATATTGACTCTCATTATGGTGATTCCAGTTGTAAGCGCCGGGACGATAGACGGATCCGTGAAGTTCCTGGGGAGCGCCGCAGGGAACACCCAGAAAACGAGGGAAATAAGCCTTGCGCTGATTGCCCTAAGCTCCGCCAGGCATGACACGGTGGTTTCTGTTGATAAACAAATAAACGAACTCGCGGAGAATCTGATAAAAACCCAGAACCCTGATGGGGGATGGGGGCTGTACCCTAGAGAGACAAGCAACGCCCTCGATACCGCCTACGCGGTGATCGCACTTAGGATGGCTTATCCATACGTTAATCCCCTAGACAGCGAGTCGATTCTGGAGGCCGTTCGGAGGGCAACGTCATATCTGATATCCTCCAAGAACAAGGACGGATGGGGCTACGTTCCAGGGACACCAACCTATTACTATCCCACCGTGGTCTCCCTGTGGGCCCTTGGTAAGAGTGGCTACTCGTACAACAGCCGAGTTGTCCGCAACGCCCTGAAGAGCCTGGGAAACCTAACCTGTGAGATCCCCGAGTACGAGGCGCTGGCCCTCAAGTTAATAGCTTATCACAGCCTCGGTTATCCAGTTGATGATAAGGCAATTGAAAACGTTAGGAACCTCCTTCTGCAGGGAGATAACCTGACGGTAAAGGAAAAGGCCATGTTGGCCTACGCCCTCGTGCTCTACGCCCCGATGGACTTTAACACGGCAAAAATTCTCCTGAACCTCGAGAACATGGCGAAGAAAGCAAACGATGGAGTTTACTGGGCCAACAAGCCCAGCCTATTCGGTTCCACCGACATAATAGCCAGCACCGCCTTTGCCACCCTGGCTCTCTCAGCGGCATACGTCACCCCCAAAGAGGAGACGGTAGCGAACCCGTACGAACTCCCGTGCAGAGCCCTGAGGGGGCTACAGAACTATGACGGCGGCTGGGGACTGTACCTTAACTCACCGTCAAATGAAAAGGCCACTTACTACGCACTGAAGGCTATCAACGAGTGTATCCCTCCGGCATCCATCGTGGAAAGGGCCCTGAACTGGACGGAGACGAAGTTCAAGGTGGATGAGGCTTCCCTTACCCCCGGTTCCGGAATGCCGGTCGGCTACTTCTTTGCACTTGAGACCCTTCTGGAACACGGCATGCTGAACGAGACTGAAAAAGCCCAGGCCATAAAGGCAATAAAGGAGGCTCAACTTGACAGCGGGCTCTGGGGGAACACCGTGATTGGTCCCCAGCCGTATCAGACCGCGCTGGCGCTGAAGGCACTCCTCGACCTGGGAGTGAGTCCCAATGACACGACCATACAAACCGCCAAGCGCTGGCTCCTCAACATAAGTAACGGGGGATGGGGAATCCATGTCCAGACCCCCCAATTCTCGTACATGCTTAAACCCGATGTCCTCACCACGATAACAGTTCTGGAGGCCCTTGATCCGATATCGACCCCCAAGGAGCTCAAGCCCCACATCCAGTGGCTCATCAACCAGAGAACGGATGGGGGGTGGGCCTACTGGAAGGAGTACTACGTGTGGGCGAAGAACATGACGTACCCCGGGATACCAAGCGTCGAGCTCACGGTGAGGGCCACGGATCTGCTGGCAAGGTACGGGTACAATTACACCAACGAAACCCTTAATCTCGTTATGAACGCCCGCGACAGCGGTTCAATAGACAACAAAACGATAGAAACCGCGTTCACGATCATGTACCTGTCCAGGTTCCAGTACGTTCCACCGGTTAACCTCAACAACGTGGAGAGCACGCTGAACAGCGCCATCATCGACGTTATAGCTCCAAGTATGGAGAAAGTTGACGTCGATGAGATCGAGGAGAACCTGGTCGCGCTGTTTGGGGACAGATTCGAGATCCCCAACTACACTCAGATCGGTGAGGAGAACTACATCGCCATCGGCGGCTTTGATGAATTCAACGTCAGACGGTACAACCCCTACGTGAGGTTCCACGTCTCAGATGACAGCATCACCGTCGGCAACGTTACCGTACCCAGAAAAGACGCCGTGGTGCTGATACCGGGAAAGACCGCCAATGGCGTCGTTCTCTTCGTGTTGAGCGACCCGATAAACTACGATATAGTAAAAGAGATATTCAGCACCGGCTTCATCCGGTACCTCCGCGGTAACGCCATGGTACTGCTGAGGGAGGGAAGCTACGTCAGAGTAATTGTCGTGGGGTGATACTCTGTGAAGGCTCTAATCATCGGGGTCGGCCAGTGTGGGACCAAGATAGCCGACCTCTTCTCCCTCGTCAATTTTGACGCCGTCGCGATCAACACGTCGAGGGGTGACCTGGATTACCTGAAACATATCCCCCCGGAGAGAAGAATACTGGTTGGTGAAGGAGTCACCGGGGGAAAGGGGGTCAACGCTAATCCCCTTCTCGGTAGGGAAGCCATGAAGCGGGACCTACCAACGGTGATGCGCAAGATAGGCTCCCTCATAGGGTACGAGGACGTCGACATATTCTTTCTGACCTTTGGCTTCGGCGGGGGAACCGGGGCCGGGGGCACCCCCCTCCTGGCGGAGGCCCTAAAGGATGAGTACCCCGACTCCCTTGTAGTTGCCGTCGGTGCCCTGCCCCTCAGAGAGGAGGGAATAAGGCCCACGATCAACGCGGCAATAACCATAAACAAGCTCTCGAAGATGGCCGACTCTATAATAGCGATCGACAACAACAAACTCAAAGAGGGGAACGAGGACATAAGCGGGGCATACGAGAAAATAAACTACACTATCGTAGAGAGGATAGCCTCCCTCCTAGCCCTCGTGGACGTGCCCGGCGAGCAGACCCTCGACGCGAGCGACCTGAAGTTCGTCCTCAAGGCCTTCGGGAGCTTCGCGACCGTCGGGTACGCCAAAGCAGACGCGGGGAAGATAAAGAACCTGTCAAGGCTGATACTTAAGTCCTTCGAGAACGAGGGGCTTTACTTGGACGCCAACATAGAATCCGCCCTTTACGGTTTGGTGGCCATACACGGGCCCCCCGAGGCCATGAAAGCCTCCGAGATATTTGAGGCACTTGACTACCTCACCAAGAGAATAAAAGGGAAGCAGATATTCAGGGGGTTCTATCCGGACCCAAGGGAAAGGGAGATAGAGATTGTTACGTTACTCAGCGGCATCTACGATAGCAAGAGCATAGAGGATATCGTTGTAACGGCCAAGCAATACGCACAGTCTTTCATAAAGGCCAGGGAGGAGGCTGAGGTAGAGCAGAAAAAACTCCTGAGTGGGCTTCCTGATTTCGATGACGTCTACCCCACAGAGGATGGCATGGAGGAGATATACGACGGGCCCTTTCCCGATGTTGAAAGGGCCACAAAAAAGCTGAGGGGGTCGAAGGATGGCTGAACCTGTAAAGGACTCCGTGGAGGCCGCATTAGATCTGGATGAAAAGGAGGTCTACTCCCACATTGCACACGAGAGTGCGGAGGATATAATCCGGATAATCTCTTCTTTGGACGCTGAAAGGGCGAAAGTCCACGGAGAGGTTATATACTACAGGGATGACTGGGACGATCTAATACGACAGAGAATAGCCAGGGGGAAACGGCACACCGCCTTTGACTTCTACAACCCCTCCCTCCTGGACATCTGGGAGGATAAGGTACACGAAGCAAAGCGCATAAAGAGAATCACAGGGGTGGCGTACGCGGTTTTGGCAACGATAATCGGGACCACAGCCCTAGCTTCAGTAATTACGGGTGAAGCATACATTATTCCGGGCATTGCACTCCTACCTCTGGCGGTTTTCGTGAGGGAATACTCCAAGGACAAACTCGACGTAATCTACTACGAACTGACGCAGTTCTTCATCGATGAGCTAAAAGCGATCATAGAAAAGCACGAGCTCAACCCAGAATCGTACAGATTTAAGCTCTTCAGCAGAGATTACTTCGGAGTTTCAACAAGGAAAAGCGGAGCGGGTATTTACGCGGTAATCGAAGCCAGAAACGGCAGGGGCAATGGTTAAATACACCATTATATATAATCCTTTCAGGTGAGAAAGATGTTGAAGCCCGTGAGGCGCGGTCAGATATCCCTGGAGTTCATGTTCGTGTTTGCCGTCATACTGATCCTGCTCACGTACTCCGTGAACAACGTCACGTTCAAAAACGGTGCAACGTCAGCCGAGACTCTACAGGTGCAGATAAGTCTGGAAGAGAAGAACCTCGCGAACGTAGTCTCAAATACGATAACCCAAGTCTACTCACAGGGGCCCGGGTCAAAGGCCACCTCGTACGTCAGACTCGTATACCTCAGAGATCCCACGTACCTGCAAAAAGCCCTCAAAGTTTCTAACCCCCAGATTTTTGTAACGTATGGAACCCTAGACGCCCAAGGGAACGGAACGTACGTTATGGTGATAAATGGGAGTGGAACAACTAACGTTGAGCTTACGGGAGGAAACAAGAACGCTTTCTGGAGCAGGGCACTTTACAACAGCAACACGCTCGTTAACTCATCCGTATGGACATCCAATTCGGGAACCACCGCAACGATCACCATAAACGGAACCTCCAAAACCGTGTATGGCCTGGTAATCCCGACTCAGGGGCTCCCGGGGGAGCTCAAGGTCGTCGTGGAGTGGAACCCGGATAAACCCGAGAGCTGGCTCTTTAACGGAACCGCCGGCGAGATAATGATAAACATCAACCCCGGTGGGTGAGATGAAGAGGGGACAGATCAGCCTAGATTTCCTGTTTGCGGTTACCTTGATAGCCCTCACAATGGTTAACCTAGTCTACGTTGCGAACAGCGAGAGAAGCCACGCAGAGACGTTTGACACCGCCACAAAACTTAAGATCTTCTCAGTGGACGTAAGGGATTCCCTGACTAAGGTTTACGCAGCAGGCAACGGATTCACGCTGAGGAAAGGAGCCCCATTCACACTTCAGGGCGGTGATTACATCAACATCACCCTCTCCCCCGCGGACAACCTGATAAACGTGACCGCCATGATTGGCGGAGAGACGTACAGGGTAGTCCAGAAGAGCCCGGTTCCCATACTGGGGGAATCCTCGGTGAAGCTGACCCCTGAGAACCCGGA
Organism: Thermococcus sp.; assembly: GCF_026988555.1. Classification (NCBI taxonomy): domain Archaea; kingdom Methanobacteriati; phylum Methanobacteriota; class Thermococci; order Thermococcales; family Thermococcaceae; genus Thermococcus; species Thermococcus sp. The sequence goes on from NZ_JALSLB010000007.1 coordinate 5,879, forward strand.
ATTCTACATAACCGCGCAGTACAATGAAACGGAGGGGAGGCTGTACGTCAAGGTATCATCGTAGGGCCCAGACCTCCATTGAGGCGCTATTCATAACGGCGATACTGCTAACGGGGATACTCATCGCAATCCCTCCCTACTTAAACGAGAACCGCATGACTTCAGCGGTTGTCTACGTCAGAAACTCCGCGTCAAACGCGTGCGCATATCTCAACACCGGCGTTGTGGTGAACGGTTCCGAGTACACACCGGTTAACAGGATAATAGAAGCGGACAACTACACGTACGGTGGATTTCAGGTCTCAGGCATCTCCTCCATAGAAAGCGCTGACAGGATAACTGTAAACGTGAGGATAGTCTACACGGGTTCAGAGTTACCAGGGAGAAGCATTCAGGGTAACATAACCGCCTTCATAAAGAACGACCTCGTATCCAGTACCAACGTCAATGTAGATAACGGGAAGCTCTACCTAAACGGGAAGGAGCTGGAGATAAACGTTAGTGTGGTGAGAAGATGAGGAGGGGACAACTTTTCTCGCTGGACGCCCTGCTGTCACTCGTCATGGTCATCGTTATACTCGGGGCTATAACAAACGCATCCGACACCGTAAAAGGCGAGATAACCTCAATGGTTGGATGGTATGAGCGGGCCAACATAGCGGACAACATGCTCGACATTCTGACGAAGAACCCAGGGGAGCCCGCGAACTGGACCGCGATCCCCTCCACGGTTAAGGTTCTGGGTTTAAGAAGCAACGATTACCCGTACGCACTGAGCCTTAAAAAGATAGAGGCCCTGAAAAACGCCCCGGACGTAACCCCAATAATAAAAAGCTTAATGAAAACCGCGGAGAATAAGGACTTCAAGCTGGATGTCTACGTAACAAGAACCCAATTCACAATATCAGGAAGTTTCCCCAAAGAGATATACATCGACCTCAGCAGCGGGGAGAACAAGAACATCCAGATAGGGGAAGGTGCCACTGGCAACAACCCCTTTGCGGCCGAGAACGTAACGTTGAACGGGGCGACCCTCCCAAAGAGCAACAAACCATACGACCTTTCAGCGGGGGACCTGCTCGCGTTCTACACGCTCGTGGATATAACGGTCCACGACACGGCGAGCAACGAGGAGTACCCCATAGGCGCGGGCTCTTACGTGGAGGTATACGTGATATCCGCAGGCTCGAATTTCCAGGTAACCTGGAACGATGTGGGCCTTCACATCACAGGGCAGGGGCAGGTGAGGATCATCATAAAGGGGTACAGCGACAGCAGGATACACGTGGAGGCCAGCGTTGTATATCCTGAAAACTCCTCGACACCGTATTACAGCCTTACTGTAATAAACGGCAGTGAAGTGACCGATACAAGCATTATAAAGGCCTCGCAGGACAGATCCCCATGGATAGAGCACATAGAAAGGAGAATGCCGCTGGAGGTCTTGAAGTACAGCAACAACCTCACCGTTCCGAAATCAAGCACCCCCGTTGAGTGGATATCCGGTCAGCTAAAGCTCAACGTCCCCAGCTACGCGTATCTAACGATCAACGTCCCGGTCAGGGCTTCCGGCAACCTGACCCTGGCCATAAGGGATGGAAACCTGTTAAAGGGCGTGCTTGTGGAGAAGACTTCCGCAGACTCAAACCTTCAGGCGGTGGTTGCCACGTCAGACAACGTCCAGCCCCCCAGGTTTTACTCCGGCAACATCACCACGATCAAGATACCGTGGAGCGCCATATTCAGCGAGTTCAACCCGGACATGGGGACAAAGACCGTGAGTGTATTGGTGCAGGGGAACACGTTTAACGGAGGAGCGGTAATGGTAGATGAAGGGCATATAATCGCCCTGATGGGACCTGGGTTCGAGAGGGCGGTATTAAAACTATGGGTGTGGGATGACTCATGAGGAGAAGAGGCTTTGTATTCACCCTCGATGCCATGCTGGCCCTTGTACTGGTCATGATATTCCTCACAAGTGTGATCGCCGTTGAGGGGAACAGCGGCCGTGTTTACTCCACCTACGCCCGCACCCAGGATAAGTACACCGCTGAGAATGTCCTAAGCGTACTCAGAACCACACCACTAGACAACCTCGTTCCAGCGGATGTCATTTCAGGATGGATAAAGAACGGAACCCTGAACACTACCTTGGTGACCCCCGCAATGTCACCCCTTGATATAGCGGCAACCTACTGGGCAACGGGCCCGATATACAACGCGTCAAGGCTCAGGCACGACGCCGAGGTTATACTGGGGTACATACTCAACACGACCCTCAGAGGGTACGACTACGAGCTCCTTATAAACAACTACACCAGTCCGTACCTGAGACGGCTGGGCTCCAACTATTCCAAAGCACCTGAGGTATCCCCCGCAACCCTTGTGATGAGCGGCTACGCTTACAACCAAACGCCGAGGGGGTATATGGCAAGGGCGTACCTGACAAAGCTGGGAAGCAAGGAGAACATTTACGTTGTAAGGGGCGGTTACATATACGCCAAAACTGATTATTCAAGCCAAGCGGTGGTTATAAAATATGTAGTCCCGGCCGATGCCATTCCTCCAGACGCCTCAGTGGAGCACATAACCTGGTTCCTGGAACCCGCATGGGTTGGCTCGGAGTATGATATATACCTGAACGGACAGGAGATATGGAGCGGAAACGTAAACAACAACCTCAAAGTCAGCGATTACCAAAGCGTAGAGAACAAGTTAATGGCAAACTTCCACCCAGGGGAGAGAAACGTGTTTGAGGTGAGGGTTTACAAAAGGGGGTACGACGGTGGCGAGGATGGCGCCCAGTATATAAAGATAAAGTACCGCACGTCCGTCCCCTCAACCCTAAAATTCCCGAAGGAATTCCACTTTGAAGATGTAAGCGCGAACTACGGAATCGAACTCTGGAAATATCTGTTTGTCCCGGGTAAATTAAACTCGCTGAACATCCAGATAGCGGTTGGAAACGTCAGTGAGAACACCCCCGTGGCCCTCTCGTTCATGTTTGATAAGAAGATCCAGATACCTCCCACCAGCTGCACCTACGACAGCACAGATTACATAAAAACCTGTCACTGGAGCAATTCAACCATATCCTCTACACTGCACAACGCGGGCTACAACTACACCCAGATCTCAAGCCGATACACAACAATAGTCGTGGATGCTGGAGGGAAAAACACGTACTACAACCCCCGCATACATGTAATCGGGAAAGATTCATATGTTAAAGCCGATTACGATGTTGGGCTCGTTCTGACACCGTACACCATAGACATAACCGAACCGATAAATCTTCCATACAGCGACTGGACCAGGGACGTAACCATCAACTTTAACGTTCCTCCAGGAGTTATCCCTCTGTGGGTAAGATTCCAGTTCCCATGGCTCTACTACACCAATTATGGGGAGCCTTCACAGGTGATAACAGTCGATAACAGCAAGATTCAAGCCACGGATATATATAGACATCCTCCCAACCCGTTCATATACGCTCTAGCTAGGGTGGGTTACACGGCTAACACCTTTGATTACCAGTACAAAAGCCTTCCAAACGCGATAGCAAATGGAGAGAACACCCTGCGCATCTCCCTGGGCAACGGTTACCAGCTGCAACCCAAAAACGGGGACGGTGCACTTACCTACATTATCCAGGCCTACGCCGGATACGGCAACGTCTTTCCGAAGTACATCCGCGATGGCTGTAAGGGGTACAACATCACCTACTACTGGCAGGGTGACTCGAATCCCCACCATATACTCGCCGGGGACGAACCGTACTGCGATGTGACTGCCCAAGACCTGCTGGACGGCAGAAGCACCTACGCGGTGGATGATGCTATAATACGCCTGTTCCACAACCTCGGAGGGACCGGGACCCAGACCCAGCCATTGCTTGTGGAGCTCCCATCAACGGTCACCATTGACTTCGCTTCGATGGGCAACATCCCAGGCCTCTTCCAGCCGATACAGATAACCCTCAGGGTATGGAGGGACCAGAGATGAGGAGAAGGGGTTTCTTGATGAACTCCACTGTAATACTCCTGCTCATACCGCTACTCCTGCTCCTAGCCACCTACGAGGACGCTTCATCCCAGATAATAAACTCCCAGAGCGAGAGAACGCAGGTTGAGAGGACGTTTGACGTGGTATCATACGTAGCGCTGGATTTTCAAAAGGCAATGGAGCTCTCGGGGAAACGGGCCATCGTGGCGGTCGTCGATTACGTGGCCACGACCGGGAACTTCATTGACCCGAACTACATGGCCAACAACACGATAAGGGACTTAGTCCTGAGGGGAACCACATACAGTCCCGTGGGCAACAGCCCCGACGTTCAGAGAATAATGAGGAACCAGGATTTAAAGAGCTGGATATCAAACTTGGCAACCCTGCTCAGGAAACAGGGATACACCATCGAACCAAGCCCCTCCCAAATAGCGAGCAGCATCGAACTAAAGGTGTCCCCGCTGGATGCGTTTCACGTTGTGATCAGGGGAAGGATACCCAACGTCACAATACGTGACCTCTCCGGAAAGGTTGTCTATACGGGACCAATTCCACGCAGGGGGTACATCTACTCAATAATAAGCATCCAAGACCTCGAAGACCCTATGTACTCAGCCATGACCGGGGGCAGGTACCACCGCTCGGTGAGGGCGTGTAACTACGCATTCCCTGCTTTCACACCCCCGTTCACCGCGGCCAACGGTTCGGGCTCAGGGAATTCCACGGTGGTACCGGGTCTCTTCGGGAGCGACCTTCAGTACAACGCAACGACCATCTGGGGCCCAACGGAAGGGTATATAACCAACCTGACGATCGACGGTTCACCGGTTACCACGGATAAAGTGGTGCTGAAGAACGGGGATATGGGTGTGATAGCTTTCAACGCCACCTCAACCGGCGTTTCATGGTGCGATGCATCGATGGAGCACAAAGTCGACGTGAGCCTGCCCCCCAGCGCCCCTCTGAACTCCCTTGTACTTCTCGTCTTTGACACGGCGAGCGTCTCATCATCCTTCGGAAGCGCCGCCCACGATGGAAACAGAGCGTCCATCGCAATCTACCCGAAGGGCTCCTGCGTGCCCGCCCCTTACTGGATAGAGTACTGGGGAAGCAACAAGATACTGATATGGCTGAACACCACCTCAACAAGAGACTACACAATATATTACTCCATAGACCCCTCCCTTGAGAGCTCCGGCAACATCGGGATATTTCCCTATCACGCACAGGACATCAGCCTGACTGCCGGCTCCAAGAAATCATCCCCGCTATGGACCAACGTGAACTGGAGCTCATTCTTCGTGAGGTACAGCATGACTGCCAGTAGTGGCGCTTCGGACTTCGATGCGGGGATTGGTATTAACTGGAACTCCACATCCAGCGCGGATTATCTGGTGGTGACCGCTTCATACCCTGTGAAGGTGAACGACGTTCAGATACCTATCTACCTCAACAGTACCGTTGCATCGGAGATCCTCCACGATGCCACCACAAACAAGGCCGAGATAGGTGTGTACTCCGACCCCCAGTTCAAGAACCCCGTCCCCTTCTGGATTGAGTACTGGAATGATAAGGGTGCCCTGATATGGATAAAGGGCAACCTGCCGGGGACGTACTACATCAAATACAACACGGGAACCATGACGCGGGGGGATGGGAACGAGGTATTTTTGTTCTTCGACGACTTCTCCTACCTGAACCCGGGGATGAGCGGTTCAACCATAGCCCAGCTCCTCAGGGAACACGGATGGAACGTTGGAGGAAGTTCAAAGTACTTGTCTGCGGGTGAGGGGATATTGAAGTTAAGGGGAGATAAAAATTATTATACCCCTGATATTTGGCTCTGGACGAAGAAGACGTTTCCCTACTACAGGTATGTTGTTGGCATGGATGTCTACATTAAAAATCAGCCGTTCTGGATGTGGTACTTAGATTCAACCAACTGGGCATGGATGGAGCACGTGATAGGTAATTACGGATATCTTGGTGATTTCAACATTCAGACAGGCGAACACGATGACAAACTCGATACAGGTGGGAGATACAAGAAAAACAGCTGGACCCACGTCGAGATAGCAGTTGAAGACTGGTATGACTGGTTGGGCTACCATTACGCTGATTTCATCACCTACCAGAACACGACAGGGCCATTCACGGGTACGTGGAGCGGAAACACGAAGGAGGTGAGTTATTACTCCGGTTACCATGCAGAAATTAACACCGCCATAGGCCTCGGCCAGTTCTACAAGGGTCCGAGCCAGTACAAGTTCATCTACGTCAGGAAGTACCTCGACCCCTACTATCTCTCAACCACCGTTAAGAACGTTGGAAACATAAACGTGGTGCAATCGGCTCAGTTCGTGGACGACAACCCCGGGCACCCGGACCTGACGGAGAGCGGTAACGACTGGCTGGTGATCCTCAAGGACTGGAAGGCGATCAAGTGGAGCACCCAGAGCACGGGGTACAAGAACGTCCCCAACCGTTATGAGGTGGACGTCGTTAAGGGGGCAGGCGGGCTGGAGCTAACCTTTACACACTCCCCCAACCTAACGGCCCAAAGCACAACGGAGACCACCCTAACAGGAGTGTCTCCCCCCGAATTTGATGTCCTCACCGTCATAGACAATACCCAGAGCAACAACGCTCAGTTCAGCTGGATAGTGGCGGCACCTTACCCATACTCCAGCTATTCCGGCGCAGAGATAGGGGTGTCCACTCCCCAGACAAAACCATCCTCCGCGGGTGCAGTGGCACGCGCCTACGACCTCCAGCCGTTCATCAACTGCCTTCAAGACAACCGCTACTTCGCAATATCAGGAGGGTGGTCATTCTTCGAGCGCTTGGAGGGCAGCAACCAGAACCATGATGCATATGTTGCTCTGGCACACTCAATGCAGGATGCCCTCGGTTACAAGTACGGAAGCAGTTACTACCCCATCGGCCTCGTCAGCTTCATGATACCCAACGCGAATTACGACGAGAAGCTCCTCAACCTGTTTAACACCCTGGGCATCACCCTAGACGATGAGAGCAGCGCCGACTACTACTTCCTGTCCCACTACTTCAAAGATGCCCCAAAAATCCAGGGATACCAGGTCTGGGGGATATCCTACGGCACCTACTCTGGAGGGGACCTTTCAACAGTACCCTTCTACATAGATAGAGAGACGGCAGAGGAAATATTTGGTACCTACGGGTCGAACGACCTAATAGAGAGGTGAAATAATGTCCATTGAAGACGCTCTATACAGTGTAGGGGAGTCGGTGGATTCCTGCGGCCGATGGCTCCGGCAGTTCATCTTCCCACGGCCCTCAAAAGAGCCTCCCTCCTTCAAACATTTAAGAAGGCTGATAAAACGGGATCTGACGGTCCATGAATTTTTGAGCCTGACGCTCCAACTTGCTTTCATCTTTTATCTGGTCGTGAACCTGATACTCTTACTTCTGCGGCTGGATGTACTGTGGATCCTCCTCACGGCCCCACCGTATTTTCTGTACATAAGGTACATAATAGTGAGGAACAGAGAATTTTTCCTTGAACCGGAACCGTATAGGATGTTCTACTACTGGATCTTCGGGATCTCATTCGCATCATTTGCAGGGTATGCGATGATGCGCATTGTGGCAACGACGGTGTACTACTACATGGGCTATCTGGCGGTTATACTCGGGGTTATCCTCATGTTCAGGCACTACTTCAGATCCCGGTACGGACGTGAGTGGACCTATGGAACCGTGGAGGAGGTAAAGGGCGACGCCGCAAGGGTCTTCGTACACGATGACCTAGCTGCTAACGTCAAGCCCGGTTACTACTGGGTCGATGCCGTTCCAGAGGCCAAACCAGGAAGGGTGGTTAAGCTCCTGATAGAAAACCGGGCCATCAAAGGTGCGGTACCGGTGAGGATCCTTGAAGTATACCTAGGAGGTCAGTCCTCCCAGACGGAGACAGAGCCAAATGACGCAGCAGATTGAAGGATGAGGAGGTATAGTGAGTGACACGGCTCAACGAGGTTCGTCTTAACGAATCCTCCCCCGATTCTCTTCAGTCTAAGGGGCTCCACTGGGTAACATTTTGGTTTTATCAAAACTGAGTCTCCTTTATCGTGGAACTCCATCCCCAATCCCCAGCAGACCCGGCTTAAAAAGGCCTTGAACTCCACCCACCTCTCGATGCGGCACCTGTAGTACACCGTGTATCCCAAAGTATCACCTACAAAAGTAAGTTAAGGACTTTAAAAAGTTTTTTATTTTGCAATCTAGCTGGGTAATCCCAATGGGTGACCTCTGAAAGGGATAAGAAAAGAGGAACATTAGGGTTCCCCGCAGAGCTCCGCGAAGTTGCGGTAAACATCTGAACCCCTCTCCGTGTGGAAGACCTCAGGATGAAACTGCACGCCGTAGATAGGAAGGCTCTCGTGTTTCATGGCCTCAACGGGACAGGTCTCGCTCCTAGCCAAAAGCCTGAAGCCCTCCGGAAGCTCTTTCACCTCATCCATGTGGCTCTCCCAGACCTTGAGCCTCTTCGGAAGCCCGCGGAAAATCCCGTTTTCTTCCAATATCTCCACCTCAACGAGGCTGTACTCGGCTTTTTCTCCCCTACCGACCTTTCCGCCGAAGTATCTCGCTATGAGCTGGTGGCCGAGGCAGATACCGAGGATTGGGACGTTGAACTCATCGTAATGCTCCAGGATGGCGGAGCAGTTGCCGGTCTTCTCGATGTCCGGGCCGCCTGAGAAGATTATGCCCTTCGGATTCATGGCCATTATCTCCTCAAGCGGCGTCGTGTTTGGGATTATCTTGGCCTCGACGCCGATGTAGCGGAGCGTCCTCCAAATCCTGTGAACGTATTGACCTCCATTGTCCATAATCAGGATCATATCAATCACCTCACTCGAACTCTATGGTCGCGGGCGGCTTGTTGGTGATGTCGTAGAGCACCCTTCCAACCTCGGGTATCTCGCCTGTAATACGGAACGCTATCCTCCGGAGAACCTCGAAGGGGACGTTCATCGCGTTGGCTGTCATGCCGTCGAGGCTCTCAACGATGCGGACAGCGATTGTTTCCTTGTAGGCCCTTATGTCGCCCTGAACGCCGACGGTCTTCACCCCCAGCAGAACCGCGAAGGCCTGCCACGGTCTTAAACCGGCCTTCTCGATCTCTTCCTCAACTATGGCGTTCGCCTCCCTAACAATGGCGACCTTCTCCGGCGTAACCTCACCGAGGACGCGGACGGCAAGGCCAGGCCCCGGGAAGGGCATTCTGTTGTATATCTTCTCCGGCAGGCCAAGTTCTTTTGCCAGCCCCCTGACTTCGTCCTTGTAGAGGTCTCTGAGGGGCTCGATGAGCTTGAGGTTGAGCCTCTCGGGCAAACCACCGACGTTGTGGTGGCTCTTTATCTTGCCCTTGCTCTCGATCCAGTCCGGGGCTATCGTTCCCTGAATGAGGAAGTCCGCGTTGATTTCCTTCGCTACTTCTTCAAACACCTCGATGAAGACCCTGCCGATTATCTTCCTCTTCTCCTCCGGGTCTGTGACGCCCTTGAGGGCATTGAAAAAGCGCTCGCCCGCATCTATGTAGTGCAGGTTGAGACCGAACTCGTCCCTGAAGGTTTTGACAACAAATTCAGGTTCGCCCTTCCTCATGAAGCCGGTGTTGACAAAGACCGCGTGGAGCTTATCGCCTATCGCTTTGTGGGCGAGTATCGCGGCAGTTGAGCTGTCAACGCCACCGCTGAGCGCTATTATCGCCCTACCATCGCCGACCGTTTCCCTAATCTCCTCGACCTTCTCTTTAATGAACCCCTCCCACATGGACACCACCTTTTTGCCTACATGCGAGTGCTAATTTATAAACCTACCCGGGCGGGAATTAAACAGGTTCACGTCAAAATCTCGTCGAGCCTTTCCTCGTCCTCGGCCTGCCTCAGCTCCATGGCGATTCTCCTTCCCGTGCTGACGGGCTTATCGTAGCGGAGCCAGCTGTAGGGGGAGCCGTGGACGAAGGGGTTCGTTCCAGCGACTATCCTGGCAGAAATCTCGAAGACGACGAACTCAAGCTCCTCGGTGAAGACCCCCTCAAGGCAAAACGGCCCCCAGAGACCGCCCATGAGCTCCTCCGCCGCTTCCACAACCCGCTCTCCTGCTTCGAGGACGTCCATCAGCAGGCTCTCCCTCAGGACGAGCGGGATGTTGCCTATCACCGTGTAGTTGGTGTTGGGTTCAAGGGAAAGCTGTTCTTTGGCTGGAATCCTTCCTATTGCATCTACATTGCTCTCGTAACGCCGGTCTATGCTCATCAGCTCCAGCTCGCGGTTGAGCTTTGAGTAGAAGTAGTGGGGGTAAACCGGAACGCCGAGGACGTACTCCTGAATCTGAATCCCTGCCAGGTCCTCCTTGTCATTAATGCCGAGCCTCTCGGCTTTCTTCCAGAAGTCCCCGGGACCCTTAGCCAAAAAGTAGCCCCTCCCACCCTTCGCCCCGTGGGGCTTGACTATGACCGGCCCGTCTATGTCGTCTGGATCCTCGTAAACCCTCGGGAGGCGAAGCTTCGCCTTCTCAAGCCACCTCCTCTCCAGTGAGCGGTCGCTCTCCCACTTCAGGATCTCTTTGTTGCCGTAGTAGGGGACGCGCATCTTCTCGACAAGCTCAATGCCAAGGTGGGCCACGAAGGAACCGGTGGGAATAACGACGGCATCCAGTTCAAGGAGCTTTTCCTCAGGATAGCTTCCCTCAATGAAGTAGTCCGCCACAGGAAAGTACCTCGTGTAGAGGGGCTTAACCCTGGCCTTTCCAAAGGCAACCGTCTCAAAACCCTCGTCCTTGGCGCCCTTCAAAATCTGAAGGGCAGAGTGGGAGGCATACGTTGAAACCCTCATCCCTCTCCACCTAAAAGCCTTGGTAGGGATTTGTGAACCGCTTCAAGCTCCGACACGGGCTTCCTGAGAAGCTCCTTCCCGTTCCAGAGGAAGACCGCGTCTTTTCCTCCCGCCTTTCCGATGACCGTGAAGTGTTTGAAGAGTGCTTTAAGCTCGTCAAGGGTCTCCTCCCAGAAGGCAACTATGTAGCGCCCGTGGCTTTCGCTGAAAGCTATTTCCACCGGGTTAGAGATTTCAGCGAGAACCTTTGAGAGGTCAACCATGAAGCCTGCTCTCCCTGCCACGGCCATTTCCGATAAAGCTACCACTAGTCCACCCCTGCTAACGTCATGAACCGCTCTGACGAGGCCTTTCCGTATAGCCCTCAGAATCCCCTCGGCGCTGGCCCTTTCATCTACAAGGTTCACGCGCGGGGCAAAGCCACCTTCGACGCCGAGCCTTGAGAACAGCTCCGAACCACCGAGTTCGGCCTTCGTTATCCCAACGATGCCTATGAACAGTCCATCGCCCAGCCCCATCTCCGGGATTTCCTCAAGCTTGGCCTTCCCGAGGCCTGCAACCACAGGAGTAGGCTTTATCGGCCTTCCTGCAACCTCGTTGTAGAAGCTGACGTTCCCGCTGACGTACGCCAAACCAAAGGCCTTGGCACCCTCAGCCAGCCCATTAATCGTCTCAGCGAAGCTCCAGTAGACCTCGGGCCTCTCGGGCGAGGCGAAGTTGAGGTTGTCCACCAAAGCGAGGGGCTCAGCCCCGACACTCACGAGGTTTCTAACGACTTCAGCAACGGCCCCCATAGCGCCATGGTAGGGGTTAAGATAGCTGTGGTTCGGGTTACCATCGGCAACGAAAGCCAAACCGTACTCGTCGTTGAGCTTGAGCACCGCGGAATCCCTTCCAGGTTTGAGGACGGTCCTCCCCTGAACCTCATGGTCGTAGCTTTCCCAGACCCAGCGCTTGCTTACGATGTTCGGACTGCCCCAGACGAGGTCGAAGGCCTCGCTGAATGAAACATCGGGAGTTTCAACCGATCTCTCGGCGCTGTAGGGCCTCATCTTCCACTCTATCGTGGGAACGTGCGCCAGGAGTTCAACCGGAAGGTCGGCGACCTTCTCACCCTTCCAGTAGACGATGAACCTCGGCTCCTCGATGACTTCGCCGACGACTGCCCATTCGAGGCCGTATTTTTCGAATATCCCTCCTAAGGCACTAACGTCCTCGGGCTTAACCGCGAAGAGCATCCGCTCCTGGCTCTCCGAAATCATGATTTCCGTTGGAGTCATCCCCGGTTCGCGTAGTGGAACCTTATCGACGTGGATTATGGCTCCAAATCTCCTCTTGCCTGCGATTTCCGATGCCGCACATGTTAAACCGCCACCGCCCAGATCCTTTAGGGCCCTTACCCTGCCGGTGTAAACGGCCCCAAGAGTAGCTTCAATGAGTAATTTCTCGGTGAAGGAGTCGGGAATCTGAACCGCCGAGCGATCTTCCTCCTCCGCCTTCTCGCCCAGCTCTTCGCTCGCGAATGTAACTCCATGAATCCCGTCCCTTCCGGTTCTGTTGCCGACTAGGACGAGCTTCAGACCGGCTTCAGTTACGTAGCTGTGGACGAGGTGTTCCGGCCTCATTATTCCGACGCAGGCAACGTTAACGAGCGTGTAGTTATCCAAGCTCTCATCGAACTCCGTTTCGCCCCCAACGGTCGGAACCCCTATCCTGTTGCCGTAGTCGGCTATGCTCTTGACGACGTACTCGAAGAGGTATCTGTTTCTCTCCTTCTCCAGTGGCCCGAAGCGTATCAGGTCGAGGAGCGCTATCGGCCTCGCACCCATGCACAGTATGTCCCTCACTATTCCGCCGACGCCTGTGGCGGCACCGCCGTAGGGTTCCACAGCGGAAGGATGGTTGTGGCTCTCGATTCCAACGACTATCCATGTTTTGTCGTCGAATTTCACTATCCCAGCATCTTCGCCAGGGCCCAAGATTACGTGCTCGTTTTTTGTTGGTAAAAGCTTTAACCAGGGCCTGCTCGATTTATAGGAGGCATGCTCGCTCCACATCACCTCAAGCATGGCCCATTCAACTTCGTTCGGCTCCCTTCCAAGCTTTTCCCTAATGATTTTCTCCTCGTGAGGGAACATGAGAATCACCTCTCCTATTATCAGAAATATGTAAAAATTTAAAGTTTTTAAGGTTTATTTTGACAGAAAAATGTTAAACAGAAGATTATCCGAAGGCGACGACTCTTTTAAGACTCGTTATGTAGACGAAATAATGATAGTTCAGCAGGTTTTCATTCCCACCTCTGGAGGGCTTCCTTTTGAACACGTCAGGTGATCCTGCTATTAACAGGACGTACCCTTCGCCCGCAGGGTTATTCAGAGCTTCGACGATGAAAACCCCATTGGAATGTTTAACCCCGTTGAGAACGACAGAGTTACCTCTAATCTCCACGTATCTGTTGAGCCTACTAACAACGGGAGAGCTTAGCGGTGCAATGACAATCAGATTGCCACTTCCAGGCCCCTCCGTGAACGTCACCTCAAATCCGCCCTTCTCAAGCATATTAACGTAGCTTTTAACGTAGGAGCTCTCCGAGAGGTTTGGGGAATACACCTTAACACCCTTCGTTTTAAACGCCACAAAGGCCATTCTTATAGTCGGCTCCAATGAAACGTTCCTCCAGAAGCCCTCTCTATACCAGATATCAATGAGTCTTGCGAGTTCTGGCATGAAGCTCTCGAAGGTAGGGTATTTGCCCCTGTTTGGAAGGTAATCTGTGAGATATGCTTGATATATCCTCCCCACAAGGTAGAAACCGATGCTCTCCTGGTTCTCTATGAACCTCTCGGCGCTTTGATTACCCTGAGTTTCGAGTATGTAGTAGGCCTCGAAAGCCCTAACAAAGGTTTCATTTGTCAGCATAACTTTCTCTGAATCTAACTTCACATTCTTAGTGATAAAATCCTGTCGGAATAATTTTGAGATATTGTTAATATCAACAATTTTGGACATAAAACTCCAAAGACTTTAAATTATCATCAATAACACAATAATTTATTGAGATCAAACACCACGGAAAGTAGAAAAATGAAGAGAACCATATAAGCCCGTTACACTATAGTTATAATGATTCCGAGTAGGGAAAGGATGTTTGAGGGCTCGTGAGGATTTTTTGACATCTCATTCAATATACTAAGAATGTGTTTTAGGATATTCTTCTTAATTTGTTCAGATTCTTTAGTCTCTTCGAGCTTGAACAGGAATTCTTTTTTGCAGGTTTTGATGTTTTTGATAAACTCACTATAATTTCCATTGCTCAGAGGATACAATAGCTTGCTTTCAACATATTTCAGCATGTCATACACTGCGTCAGTTCTTTCACCAATTTTGGTTTTTTTATGAAGCATGCTTGAGAGTTTGGGGTGAATACTCTTACAAAGCTCTGTTAATGTCTCTTTGTTGAAGATGTATTCTGAAATTTCGAAAAGCAGACAGACTTTATTATGGATGTGGAGGTTCATTTGTTTCATCTGATTTCTGAGTATTATGTGATATTTTTTCAGAAGGACAATATTTTTATTAAACGCCTCATAATCCTGCTTTAATATTGACAGTATGCTACTGTATACATAGTAAATCAGGTTGTCCAGTGGTGTTATGTATATACCTTTAGAATCAATATATCTGTTAAAATAGTGTTCAGCTGTGTCATAATCTCCTGTAAGCATTGAAATAACGCCCAAAGTAATGTTTGAGACTACTGGTCTGTGCCTCCATTCGTTCTTCTCTAATATCCCTAAAGCCATTTTTAATGTCGTAATCGACTCATCAAAGAGTCCTTTTCTCATATATATCAGAGACTTCGTATAGAGGACATATGCAAATTCAATCTCTTCAAGTTGGGTAGCATTTTTACAAAGTGCTTCGGCTTTTCCCAAGAATTTCCAAGCTGTATTAAGGTCTTGCTTCACTCTAAGCATGTAATAAGAATATGTCCTATAAAATCTCATGCCTAGGTATCCCTTATATTTTTGTGCTAATTTTTCGGCAATTTTTATGAATTCATCACAATCCATATAGATTTGAGCATCTGCTAATGTTTCTATATATTTAGATATCGCTCTGAGTTTTTCTTTCTCATTATTTAATTGAAAGCATATATCAATGGCGTCTTTGCAGAGAGCAACTGCATCTGTTAATAAGCCCAAACTAACTAATCTGGTTGCTAAAACTTCCAAGTATAATACTTTTTGTGGAGTGTTTTCTAATGTATAAATTAGTTCCTTTATGGAAAATGCCCATTTTTTGGCTTTTTCTGGGTCAACTGCTGAGAGATATGCTAGTTTTGCAAACCCTGCGAGAATGTTCTCAGGGTCTAGCTCCAGACACAGCTCTACCAATCCCAAATACTCCTCAGAAATCATACTGATTTGTGTTGGCTCCTCAGCTATTAGATTGAACAGAAAACGAGAAACTTTCTCCGCAATTCTCTTTTTTGTGATATCCTTTTCGTTTTTGGCATCCCTCAAAATATTTTTCAGGTCTTTCACACTTTTTAATATTGTTGATTTGGAGTTGGATTCCAACGAAGATTCAAATCTGGACAAATAAGCTTCGATATTTTTGCTTGCTGTCACTTCATACACCCCAGCTCAGTTTTTTTGAGATCAAAGCTATTGAAATACCACAGTAAATCAAAATACCCACGAGGTACGTTAAATAGTCAGAACCATTTAGAAGTGCATTTCTTAGGATTTCTGCTGTGTAAGTGGTAGGTATTAACAGGGCTATCTTTTGGAAAAGAGGAGGTAATTTGGCTAAGGGATAATACACTGGAGGAAGCAGAATTAATGCAGTTGAAAGTATCATCGTTACAGCATCAACATGCACTAAGTTCTTTATATACAATGAGACAGAGAATGCTATTAAGCTGAATTGTATCCAAGTAAGCAGTATTAGAAGCATGACTAAGGCAAAGGACTGGAAAGTCAGCGGAAGCTTATAGAACATTAATGCAATAAATATGAACGTTGCAGGAAGAGCGCCAATGAATCTTGAAAGTGATAAGCCGAGCATATACTCTAAAGGAGTGACTGGAGAGGCTACAAAGATATCTTGAAACCCGATGAGTTTTAGTATGACAACTAAACGTGCAACGCTGAGGCTGGTATGGACTACTGTGGCCACTATAGCTCCAATAAGCCCATACAAAAGAGCTTTTTCACCCCCCAGGAAATATAGAATTAAGGTAATTCCTATGGGCGTCAATAGTTGGGCAAATATCCATAGCGGAGAACGGAATAATGATGTCAGATTTAAATATGCAACCGAGATTACGGCCTTAAACTTATTTTTCATAGTTTCCCCCTCCGGTGTTAATCCTGCCGCTGAGTACAAAATAATCTTCCAAGTCTGTTGGTGATACCGATATGCTAATTTCGGAACTGTTTAAACTGATTTCCTCAACTATATTTTCCAATATATCACGATTTTTAGCATATATGATCAT
The DNA here is from genome assembly GCF_026988555.1 of Thermococcus sp. Classification (NCBI taxonomy): domain Archaea; kingdom Methanobacteriati; phylum Methanobacteriota; class Thermococci; order Thermococcales; family Thermococcaceae; genus Thermococcus; species Thermococcus sp. Next base: position 22,274 of record NZ_JALSLB010000007.1, read on the forward strand.
TTTATCCCCCATCTCCATGATCAGGGTATTTTCTCGGGACGCAATTCTTTCATAACTGGGAGAGTTTAAATCAAGAATTAGCTTGTACTTATAGGGCAGGTTTTCTTTTAGAGTATTTGTTTGTCCAAGTGCCGTGAGAGTTCCTTCCTGCAGAATTCCCACAGTACTAGCTAGCATCTCAGCTTCTAGACCAAGGTTCGTCGTGATGAAGAAGAACGATTCATTTTTGAGCTGTAGCAGTAGTTTCCAAGTATTTCTTCGAGAATATGGATCCAATCCAAGGGTAGGTTCATCTAGAAACGTTAAAGATGCTTCAGCGGCTACTGCTGCTGATATTAGAACCCTACGTTTTGTTCCCCCGGAAAGAATCATACAGGGTTTATCCTTGTACTTCCACAGATCAAACTCCTTGAGAACCGTAATTGTCCTTTGCTTTGCCTCTTTAAAGCTCCATCCTCTCGCTATCAAGAGCCAGTACACAAACTCCCAAGGAGTGGCTTCACTTAATGGCCTGCCTTCTTGTGGTAAAATAGCTATTTCCTTTCTGATTTTTTCTGGGAACTCATAGAGGTCGTATCCTAAAACTTCTACATATCCCTTAGCAGGTCTCAGTTGGGTAGAGAGCACTTTAACTAAGGTTGTTTTTCCGGCACCATTTGGGCCCATCAAACAAAAGATATTGTCTTTTGAAGCTACTTCAAGAGAAACGTTCTTCAATGCCTTTGTTCCATTGGGATATATTACACTTACATTTCTAACTATAATTACTGACTTCATGTATATCCTCCCCATGAATTCTTTATCAGTGATGTCATGGGTCTAAACAATTCTTCAAATTCTTCCGCCAGTTCTTCCAGCTTTTTCATTGATAAACATGAATAGTCATCCTTTGAGAATACTGTTCCATGAAGCTCAAACGCATTTGCCAGACAGCCACCTCCACATATCTTGACGTATTTACATGTCCTGCACTCTGGGATATCCCTAACTTTTCTTTTCATTATCGGAGTTTTTGTTTTGCTCTTATACCAAATGTTGGGCAGGGCCTCCTCACGTATATTTCCAAATTTTGCTTCTTGACATTCTAAACCTGCCAATGTTGGGCAAAAATACACATCTCCATTTGGTCTTACTGCACATTGGTTAAATGCATAACCACATGGATGGTCATCTAAGTTATATGGAGAAATATTCCTGAGCATTGAAGGTCTAAAGAAGTTGCTAACTTCTATTGCAATGTTTGATTTGCCATTAATTATCGCATCTTGGATATATCTCTTTACCAGGGGTTTGAGAACATTCAGCGCATGCTCCCATGGAACGTACAGTTCATCCCTCCACTCTTTATATCTACCTGCAGATCTTAGGGGACCAATTGTCCATCCGATGATGTTATCATTTTTCGTAATCCACTTATACATACCACTAAGCTCTTTCAGATTATAGGGTGTTATGACAGTATTTATTCTAACTCTTATGCCAACTTCTGAGAGTATCTTTATCGAATTCAGTGTTCTATCAAAGGTTCCCTTACCTCTTAGAGCTTCGTGGGTCTTTTTATTGTGCCCGTCTAAGCTTATTGTTATGGATCCAATCCCAATTTTTTTGAGTTTTGATGCTGTATCATAAGTAATTAATGTCCCGTTGCTGAACACAGTCGGCACATAAAGTCCGAGCTTTCTTGCGTGAGTTATTACGGATATTGTTTTTTCAGGCACAGTTAATATCTCTCCTCCAGACAGTTGTATATAGTGTGTCCCACACTCTGTGACAGCATTATTTAATATTTGTAAATATTTGTCTAAAGTTAGTTCTTGGGATATCTTTTTAGGAGTGTTAAGGTTTGAAGCATAACAATGCTTACATCGAAGATTACATCTTCCTGTGATCTCTAAATATAGCATTCTCAACTGAGGACTTCTGTATTTCCTGATAGGAACAGTTTTTTGTTTAATGTTATTCCTGAATATTTCTATAAATCCATTAATTTTATACAATTTCTGAAGGTCGATACTTTGTCTATTTTCAATTATCTCAATGGGTACACTGTAAATTCTACCTGTTTCTTTGTCAAATAGCCTGCATTCGTTCGTTTCTTCATTGTAGTATATCATTAATTGTTCTTCACTCCCGGAGGGCATCTAAAAACACCCCTTTAGTTTTTTGGGGCAGTATGGGTAATATGTGTTCAAAGAATGTTTTAACGTTCTCACAGCTAGTTGGATCTCTTCCGTAGGGATCCGTGAGGTATCTGATGGCATTTGCTCGGCATCCTCCCCCACAAATCGGCAAATACCTACAGGAGACACATTCCTTTAAGTCTCTCACCTTGACAGTATAAGGCAATTTAGTGCTCATGGCTCTTTTTATCATCTCTTGTAGCTTAGAAGTCCTAACGTTGCCGAGCTTCGAGTATTCTGGGAATACTGAAAGAGGTTGGCATGAATGGACATCTCCATCAGGCTTTATATATAACGAGTATGGCAGGTGAGATAAACAGGGACTATCCCCAGGGTGTAATCCTTTTATCTTTCTTACTCTTAGTAGTCTATCATCGTAGAACTCAGATATAAACAGATTATTTATCTTTCTCTCACTCAGATGCATCTTAATAAGCTTTTTTATTACTGTTAGACACTCCTCAAAATCTGGTTCGAATTTGGGGTAATATTGTATAAACCGTCCAGTTCTTACTGGGATGTTTATGGACCATTCATTGACATTCTTGTAATTAGAAAGAAATCTGTACATATCAATTAGTTCACTTAGACTCTGCCTCAGTAACACAGTGCTTATTCCAATTTTGAATCCGTATTCATCAAGTAGGGATAACGCGTGAAGCGTTTTTTTAAGCGTTCCCCTACCGCGGAGTAGTTCGTGTGACTTTTCTGATATGCCATCTAGACTCAATGTAATTCCCTTTACATGGTAATTCTTTAGATTCTCAAGGATTACCTCATTGAGGAGTGTTCCATTTGTTATAATAGTTCTCACGGCAATGTTAGAATCTTCCAGTAATTCCAGTATTTCAAACAAATCTTTCCTGACAAATGGTTCACCTCCAGAGATTGTTATATCTTGCATCCCAAGTGCATCCATTTCAGAGATTAAACGTTTTATTTCTTCAAGTCTCAGCTCGGACTTTATTCTTTCTGGAGAGTTCCATTCTGCGTTGGCACAGTGTTTACAGTAGAGGTTGCATCTCCCAGTAACCTCAAATGTACATCTAGAAAAAGATAAGAAGCTAAAAGCCATGATATCACCTCAAGCAGTAACATCCTGCTGCTGCCAGTTCAACAGACATTTCCAACATAGAATCTCGACTTCCTCTACTATCTCCTCCTTTTTTTCTGGTTCCATCTTCTTCACCTCCATCCAGGTTCTTGCGTTTAATTCTTCGCTGAAACAATCCATAAGTTTTACTGCAACCGATTTATAAACAACTGAAATTCATTTATAAATGAAGTGAAACCATCCACAAGCAAAAAAAAGC
>NZ_JALSLB010000008.1 GCF_026988555.1 Thermococcus sp.
AGGAGCTTTGTAGCCCTTGCCTTCTCGGTGAAGCTCAGGTACTTCCAGCCATCGCGGTAGTGGAAGGTTCTCCCGTTGTAGAAAATCATGCCCTTTGGGTTTGAGTTGACGATTTGAACGTTTGCGTTGAGGAGCTTAAGGAGGTGCGCTAAAGGCCCGTCCTCCCCGTGGGGGAGCATGTGGAACGCTCCAGTAGAGAGGCCGAAGCCCCTGTAGTTTAGATTGGTGAAGCGACCGCCGGTGTAGGGGGCTTTTTCAATGACGGTAACTTGGTAGCCGTTTTTGGCCAGGAACGAGGCCGTCAGAAGGCCGCCGATTCCGGAGCCTATTACAACTGCCCTGGGCTTCATTCTATCACCGGAGGAATTGTAGGGATGGGGGATATAAGGGTTTGGCTGTTGCACGGCCATACAACTCTTTTACTCAGGCTTCTTTTGGTTGGTTCTAAGTGGAAATATCAAGTTAGAATAAATTCATACTCGAAAAAAAAAAGGAAGAATTTTTACGTTAAGTAAAAGGAAAAATTTATAAGGAAAAGCCAGTCAGAATATAACGCAAAAACTTTAGGAGGTGATAACATGGAAGAGTTGATTGTACTGGAAAAGGGTGCATTCGGGTTCAACGAGCCAAACTTTTTCACGTGTGGATGTTTTTGCTCTCCAATAAAGGGAGGGGATAATCCAAACTGATTACTACATTTCTATTTATTTATATTTATTCTTATCTATTTATTTATTCTTACTTCCCACAGCCAAAGGTCAGGAGGAATTGAAAATGGAACGGAATAAAATTAAACTTTCAAGGTATACTCTCGCTGTTCCATATCAGGGACGTGTGATACTCTTTAATACCCTTTCACGCTCTCTAGTTGCCATCTCAGAAGAAGCTTGGAACAGACTCAATAATAGTATCAACAACGCTAACGTTAGTATTGACGATGGAACGCTTAATGATCAGCTAATTAAAGAACTAACCACCCTAGGATTTTTGATACCCTTTGAATTAGATGAAAAAGAGCTAATGAGAACCCATGTGAATATTCTAAAATATACACCAACACATATGGGAATGTTTGTGAACTTAACCCCAAGATGTAATCTCGCTTGTCCTTATTGCTATCAGGACTTAAGAAAAGCTTTAGATAATAGTCAAGATTTAACAATTGCTAGCTGGAATAGAATAATGAAACTAATAAACAAGCGGACAAACATTCTTAGAAATATCAACGTTGTATTCTTCGGAGGAGAACCCATGTTGAATTATGATACTCTAAAAGTGGCAGTAAGAGATTTAGATTCTTTAAGGGAAATTGGCATTAAAACTTCCATGTCCATAATAACCAACGGAACATTATTTTCTAAGCAAAGAGCCCAAGAGCTGGCACCTTATATTAGCTCGGTTCAGATTACTCTGGACGGAATGAAAGAGACCCATAATAAGATGCGACCATATCCTGATGGACGTGGAACATTTGACATTATTCTAAAAAATATCATAGATAATATTGATCAATACAAGAAGAGAATCATATTGAGATCAAATATAAATGAGAACAATATCACCAGTGTTAAGTCCTTATTACACTATCTAAAAGAGGAATACGGGCTCCACAAGTTATTAAGAGGAGTTGGTTTTGAATACATATTCCCAACACAAATATCAATACATGTAGGTGAAAGTTATAAATTGAGCCAACATATTTCAAAATTACTAATTGAAATTTATTCCTATGCTGTAGATTTGGGATATTCCATTGGAAATCCCCTAATACTTGGCCCATGTATGGCAAACCATGCCTTTAGTTTTGCAGTAGATGAACAACTAAATGTTTACAAATGTCCGGGCTTTCTATATTCAAATCCAGATGGATACATTGACAAAGAAGGCAACCTCATCATTACGAATTCTAGATGGTATTCTTTAATAAACTTTGAGCCACCATGTGCTCTCAATTGTAAATTTGGTCCAGTATGCTACGGAGGGTGCAGATGGATGGCTAGCGCATCAAAGTCCAAAATTTCCTGTAACATAGAGCACCTACAGAATTATAGCGAATTTTTAACACTCTATGTTAAGTCAAGATACAAAAAACTTCTGGAGGGCCAAGAATGAACGTGATTGAGATTGAAAACCTAACCAAGATATACCCGGACGGCACAAAGGCCAACGACGGAATTTCAATCAGCGTTAGAAAAAACGAAATCGTCGGGATTATAGGCCCCAACGGCGCGGGAAAGACCACTTTGATAAGACAGCTTTTGGGACTTCTGAAGCCAACGGAGGGCTCGATTAGAGTAATGGGAAAGAACATCCTCAAAAAGCCGGGTGTAATAAAGGAAACCCTTGCCTACGTGCCCCAGTATCCTCTAAGCTTTCCGTCGCTAACGGTCGAGGAGGTATTGGAGTACGTCATCAGAATGCGGGACGGAAACGTTTCGCCAACGGAGAGGAGAAAGAAAATATCAGAGGTTTTAAAACTCCTCGGTCTTGAGAGGGCTTCAAGGTTCTTCGGATACCAGCTGTCCGGTGGAATGAAAAAGTCTCTCCTGCTGGCAATGGCCCTCGTTCAGGAGCTTCCACTTCTCGTTCTCGACGAGCCCACGAGCATGGTGGACATCGTTACAAAGCACCGTCTGTGGGAGGTGATAAGAAACTCAAACCGCGAGGGAATTCTCCTCGCAAGTCATGATATGAACGAAGTGAAGGCCCTCTGTGACAGGGTGTACCTTATCCTCCAAGGGAAGGTGGTGGCTTCAGGAACCCCTGGGGAGATAGCCTCTATGGTTAAGATGCCCACCGAGGTTCGCCTGATACCAGAGAGGGAGATACCTCCGGGCGTTCTGCCCAAGGAGCACAGGAAACGCGGAGACCTCTACGAATTGACCTTCAATACGCTCGAAGATGCCCTGAAGACCGTTGACGTCATCGTCAAAAGTGTCGGTGTGTCTTACCTCGAAATCGAGTCCCCATCGTTCGAGAACCTCGTTATAAACCTCATAGGGAGGAATGCCGAATGATTCGTCCCCTCGTGGAGATGGAGTTAAAAGGTATGAGGATTTACAAGACGTTCCTCTTCGTCAACCTCCTAATAATGCCTCTCGCCCTGCTCTTCATGATGATTATGAACTCTAGCTCAAGAACCTCTGAGGATATCTCGTACCTCGTGAGTGGCTTTATCGTTGTTTCGCTGGTGAGCTCTTTCCTCGGAACGCTGACGAACAGGGTCAGCAATGTCTTCGAGCCCAGTGTTCTTGAGCTCTACTCAACGTTGCCCCCGAAGATATCTACGGTGGTTCTCGCGCAGTTCCTCACGTATTCCCTCCTCGTACTCCCTCAGGTAATCATTGCCCTTAGCGTCATCGTTTACTACCAGGGAGTAGGTAGAATAAATGTCTTACTCCTGATTCCAGCGCTTTTAATCACTTTTCTTGAGCTGGGAACACTTGCAATCACCATAGGAGCGCGGATAGGAAACCCCTACAAGGCCATGGCCGTTACTGCTGTACTGCCCTGGCTTCTTGTGGTGTTTTCACCTGCCTACTACCGCTCCAGCTTTCTGGCGCTCTACCTGAATCCAGTCACTTATCTGTTGTCCTGCATTCGCTCAGCGGTTGGACTTGAGAGAGCAGGCCCCATTCCATGGATGTTGTCAGTAACGTTAACCGTAATTTTCAGCATCTTGGCGCGGAGGAGCGTTAAAGCTGGATACATGCTTGAGAAGCCGTTTTGATACGTTTTTACTTTTCCAGAACCGATGAAGGAAAATTAAGGCAACCACAACCGCTATCTCTATTCAACCACCACAATGGGAGAGCATGGTGGAGATTATGAGGGTTTGGCTGTTGCATGACCATGCAAGTCCTTTACTCTGGCTTCTTTTGGCTCGTTCTAAGAGGAAAACATAAGTTAGAACGAATTTATACCCAGAAAAAAAGGGAAGAATTTTTACTAAAAGTAAAAGGAAAAGCTTATAAACGAAAATTGCGTTATACATATTGCAAAACACCACGGAGGTGAAACCCCGTGAAGTGGAAGGGCTTGATGGCGGTCCTTTTGGGGCTGGCCATCATTTTAGCAATGCCAGCAGTCTCAGCATCCCAGGAGATAGTCAGTAGCGATTATTCCTATGGAAGCAATTGGATAATGGAGCTGGCTGGTGCCCTCTACAAGGATACTGGTGAGCTTGATCCAAACTATGATTACTATGCAGTCAAGATTACTACAGAAGATATAAATTACAGAAACGATGGATGGGTAGGTCCAATGTACATCTATGCTGACATTGCGGTTCTCCCAGAAAGTGCGGCAGAAGTTCCCGCAAACCATGTTCCTAAGAGTGGAACGAAGTTCTCCCAGCATTCAGTGTCATTTAGCTACGAAGGCATTGGATTAAACGTCCTCATACCCAGAGCGTTTGTATCGTACTGGGAAAAGAATGGGGATGGGGCTCACCATTTCATATGGGAAGTTAGTGGGGCTAAACCTTCCTTCGTGGGCTGGTGGTTTGTCTTCAATGACTACGCAGAGTTCGCCGTTGGTTTCAGGGTGCCCCAGAATTCTAATGTATACACTGCAACATACGCATATGGGGACTGGTACAAGCTCTACGGGGTAGTGTTCAAAAAGCTTGGTTCAGATAGTGCAGTGATTGGAATGAGTTACTCTCCAGCGGGATATCACTCGTATTCCAAAGTTAACCTCCTTAAGTATCCGCTCCTCATCCACGACAGGAACATACAAGGCCTTCCCGAAACGATAAAAGCAAGTCCAGAAACCCAGAGCTTGACTGGACTTCAAGAGAGGTGATTTTAGTGCTTTTTTATTTACTTTTTGCCATCTTGGCTGGCCTTGCAAAAGGAATCACGCTGTTAATTCTTGGTTTAACTGGAATATTGATTTCGCTCTTAAAGTCACTCACGCTTAGGAAAAAGATTGTCATCTTTACTTTCGTTATCTCCCTGTTATGCCTCAGAACGGTTTACTTAATTGATGATTTGACCTCGCCTTATTTGATTCTAGTGCTACTAATCGTCCTCACATACGTGGTAATAGCCCTTGAAAGTGTAGAAACCACAAAGACGTTTGTGGTTGGACTTTTTGTCTTTACCGTCGTTTCCACCGTTAGTTCAAGTTCATATGTCCCAACAATAACTATATCAGCGCCTGCGCTTCTTGGACTTCTCATCCTTTACGGTGTGGAGACAATGACTGGAGGGGGTAAAGGATGGACAGAAAAAAACTGATTGGATTATTTTTGTTGGGAGTGCTAATGATATCTAGGTATGGACTCTGCGGAGATAATGTCAATATTACAATAAAAGCCACGATAAATGAGAACTGGACGCAGTTCAACCTGACGTCGGGAGACGCTATGACAATACGGATTTTGAACATCAGTACTGCCAACGTGACCTTCATAAGAGGTCCGGGAATCCTTGTGTCCCCAATCGGTGGGAAATACCCATCCCTTGCCCCAATAGTGACGCTTTACTTTGACCTCAACGGTAGCGTTTATGCGTTCTTCCCATCAAAAACCCTCAGTTTGGGTGAGTGGAAAAAGGGTGGAAACGTGACCCTTTTCTTAACCGACAGGAAAATAACACTAAAAAACGGAAACATAATTAAATCCTTTGAAGCGCCGACTGAAATTGAACCCGTCCACTATCTGACAGGCAGAACAACGTCAAGAATGATGAACGCCACCCTGCAAATTGAAAAATTCAGTCTTTTTAACAAAAAGCCACAAAAAACCGGTAACACAATCCCTTCAATGAGCTTTGTTTACTTCCTTGTGGTACTTGGCGTGGGGGTCTTGGCCCTTATCCTCTACAGGAAAAGGTAAAGAACTCATTGGCTTTTTCTCTTTTATAATCTCCACTCCACTCCAAGAATCTCGCTGTAAGTTTCCAAAACCCTGCTCAGGTACTCCTTGGCCGTGCCAACCTTATCTATCCTGAACTTTTCGGCCCACTTCTCGTTTCCAAACTCCTCGCTTCCTGCCGCAACAAGGTCTATGACACGCATGCTGTCCCAGAAGACGGGCATATACCCTGCCTTCATCGCGTACTCGATGAGCCTCTTGAGCTGTCTCCTCGCATGCTCCTCCATGTCAACGTTCTCGCCGTAGGCCTCCATGAAGAGCGCCTTTAGGACGGGCTTCATCCAGCCCCTGTGGAAGCGGCACCAGCCGAGGTTGTCGTACCAGAACTCCCAGAGGGCCGAGGCGATTATCTTCTGAGCGAGCTCCTCCGGCTCAAGGAAGACGCCGAACTGGTAGAAGGTCCAGTAACGACCCTGAATCGGGAGCGGTATGTAGTTGCCTATCGCCCAGTACATCGTCGGCGTCATCTCTCCGTTCTCGCCGAGCGGAACGAAGACGCCGTAATCCTTGAAGCTCTCACCGTACTTCAACCTGTCCTTGAACCTCTCGTCGAGTATAACGCTGGCCTTCCTCTTTCCGAGGCCGATTATCCTTGCTATCTCGTTCTCGGCAAAGGCAACGCGGTGGGCCAGCTCTGCCACGAGTTTGGCGTTGACCTCGCTCGCCTCTACTGGTCTCTCAAGAAGGGCCTCTTTGGTGAACTCCGGCTTTCCACTTATGCCCACTTCCTCCGGCTTCATCAGACCGCGGTGAACTAGCTCAAGCACCCATGCGGCTGTTCCACCGAACTCTATCGCGTCGAATCCCATAGCATCGGCGGCGTGGACACTTATGTCGCTGGCTCTCAGGCTTATGCTCCCGCTCAGCGGCCCGTTGGCCTCGTAGGGCTCGTACTCGACGTGGTGGCCGCGGCGGTGCTTCTTACACACAACCGGACAGGGCTCGCCACACGTCGTCCAGTTCTTGGGCTTTATGGCCTCCTCGTTGAAGGGCTCCCAGTAGTGCTTCATTATGTTCTCATGGATTTTTATGCGCTCTTCCTTTTCGATGTACGGCATCCTCCAGTTCAGTATTGGAACGAAGTCGCCCTCGGCCGGGTAGTTGCCACCGAAGGTTCCACCGGTGCTGAGCTTGGGGTTGAAGCGGTACTTGGTGGTCTTCTCGCTTATTATCTCGTTGTAGGGCTTCTTGTGGACGCCTTCGACGATATCCTTGGAGGTCTTAAAGTTGCCGATGTCCTCACTTGGGAAGGTCCTCTTCCTCGGCTTTCCGCCGAAGATTATTCCGACGACGTTGTGTGCTCTAAGCAGAACGCTTCCAGATCCGCCCCTTGCTGCCCAGTCCTCACTGCCTACGAGTCTCTCGCCTTTCCGAAGGGCCTGGGAAAAGATGCCGCCGTAGTTGGTGTTGAGGGCGGCCGGTCCAACGACGGCTACGCGGTACTCAAAGTCGAGGTTCTTCCCAAAGGCATCGATGAGGTACTGGGTAAGCGCGTAGACGCCTTCCTCCCCCTCGTAGCCCCTCCAGATCTCAAGAACCCTTTCGAGTTCCAGCTCATGGAGTTCTGTTTGAATGTTCTCGCCATCGTTGTAGAGGATAACAATGACCGGTTTTTTGGCCTTCCCCTCAAATGTAACGAAGTCAACGCCGACGTTCTTAAAGACGTAGGCGGCACCGCCCATTGCCGAGGGGAAGAGGGTGCCATAGAGCGGTGAGCGGAAGAAGAACATGAGTCTGTGTGAACCTGGGAGAATCGAGCCGGCAAAGGGACCCATTCCCATTATCGTGACGTTCTTTGGATCATAGGGGTCGATATCCTGTGTACCAAGCTTCTCATGGATTTCCAGGCCGTAGTCGATGACCCCGTGGATCCCTTCTCTCTCCATCTCCTCGCTATCCACTTTCCCCTCGTTCAGATCGATATGCATGACCATGAACTTCATCACCATCCCCCCTGTGTATCACTCCAAGTGTTATCTCTTTGGTGGAAAATATTTAAGGCTTCCGATTGAAGCCACCGGGAGAATAGGGCGGGGGGGTATAAAGCTCTTACTCAAAGATTAATGGGAAAAGGGAATCACTCAATTTCCTTAAACCTGCCCTCAAGTCTCTGGAGGACTCCCGGAAGGGTGGTGTACTCCATGTCTTCCATCGGGAGCCTGTGGGGTTCGAACGGACCGTGTCTGCGCATGTACTCGGCTATCTCGATGGCCTTCTGCCTGGCCCCGTCGAAGGCCGGGTCGTCGAAGAGGTCAACCGGGCCGACGAGCTTTCCTTCGGGGCTTATCTGCCAGCCGAGGGCAACGACCCTTGGCGGGCCATCAAAACGGGTCGGGTTGGCTTGGCGCATAGGCACGGGCATTATGGGGCCGTTGTGTGAACCCCTCATCCAGCCGCTGACAAGGTGAGGGAATGCGAAGGGCTCAAGAACCTCTCCGAGGGCCGGGAGGCCGCTCTGGGCCCTGACGATGGCCACCGGGTCGTCCTTTCCAACGTACTCGCCGGCTATCTCGTAGAGCTTCTCGGTGCTTATGACGGCGACCGGCTCGTCCTTCGGGATTTTGTGTCCCTCTTTGGGGAAGACCCTCTTGATGACGTAGCGACTCTTGGCTCCGATGAGGGCGAGGAGGTCGTAGAGCTCCTCGGGAGTGCTGAGGATAACACGCTTGTGCTCCTTTATATCCCAGACCTCAAAGCGGAAGCCCATGTGCATGTTGGGGTCAATGACCAGTCCGGCTGTGTTGAAGGGATCCGCGAACATCCTGAATATCGGGAGGTTAAAAGCCCCGGGCTCGGTCTTGTCCATGTGGAAGGTCACTATCGGCTCGCTCTTTCTCACTGTGATCTCCATCTCGGCTATCCCCGGGCCCATTCCCCTTATGTTGCCGCTGAATGCGTCTTTCAGAAGGTCCTGGCCAGCTCCATAGAGCCCGAGCCCCTTGGCGACCTTCGTGGCCTCCTCAAAGGTCTTCCAGGCGAGACCATGTATCTCTGAGCTGTCGACGCCCTTCCTGTGGGTCATGATGAGCTGAAGGTCGTCGCCGCAGGTAGCGACGTAGAAGTCGATTATCGTAGCCTCTTTCGCGGCTTTTGAGAGAACTTCCTCTGCCGTCTCGACGAGCTGGGGGTGCACCCTGGAGTGCCCTGGCCATCCGCCGATGTCCGCCTTGATAACACTGATAGTAATCTTATCTCCAGCCATGGCAATCACCGGTACCATTAACCACTTTTATGCTTATAAAACGTTAATATCACCTTCGATGATACTCAAAAAGACGTTAAAACTATCTTGAGATGGGATAAGGGGGCCGCTCACAGGCGTTGGTTCACTTAGTTCTCTCCCCAGCAGCCGTGAGGGTCCATAACTTCCTCCTGAATTGGTTGTGTACTGGGAGCTGGATAATTTTGAGCGGGATCTATTCAAAAACGCCTCTCAGGCAGTTTAAACTCTCGCCAGTGCTTTCTTCAGGAAGGGCTGAAATGGTGCGGTGGCCGGGATTCGAACCCGGGTTACCGGCTTGGGAGGCCGGTGTCCTAGACCAGGCTAGACTACCACCGCGCGATACGTATAACCCATCCAGGATTTAAAAGCTTTACCGTTCCCACCCGGGAACGGTCCCGTCCTCACTTGAGCTTCTCCAGTATTATCGCAGGGCAAACCTTCGTGACGCCATCGATGTGCCCTATTCTGTTCGATATGATGTCCGAGAGGTCCTCCCCGTCCCTAGCCCAGACTTCTGCCATTATCATGTGGTCCCCGCTGGTGAGGTAAACGTCCTTTATGAATTCGAACTCCTTGAGCTTCTCGGCAACCTCGAATATCTTCTCCGGTAGGGTGTCCACCCCTGTGAGACTCACCAGGTTGTACCCCAGCTTTGAGGGGTTTACCACGATGGTGTACTGCCTTATTACCCCCGCCTTCTCCAGGGCGCTCACCCTTTTTCTAACAGCGGTCTCGCTTATGCCCAGGACCTTGGCTATCTCTGTGAAGGGTGTGCGGGCATCCTTCGTTAACATCTCGATTATGATCTTATCCCTTTCGTCGAGCATTTTCATCACCTTATCAATTTTTATGCTGTGAGAGTATATTAAGTTTTTGAACCTAACGGTTCTCTATTTAAACTTTTGCCTTGAGTTTGACAACCGTTTCCACGTGCGGTGTGTGCGGGAACATATCCAGACCCACGGCGTGGACTATCCTGTACCTCCCCAGGAGGGCGTTCAGGTTCTGCTTTAAAGTTTTAGGATTGCAGGACACGTAAACGATATTTTCTGGCGCGTCCTTCAGGATTTTCTTGATCAGTTTTGGATGAAGCCCTGCCCGGGGCGGATCCAGAACAACGGTGTCGTAATTCCCCAGATCCTTGACGTCTCTGTCCTCCCCCACTCTGAACGTCGCATTAACTCCGTTCAGTTCGGTGTTTCTCTTAGCCATCTCCACTGCAAAGGGATTGACCTCAACCCCCTCAACCTTGAAACCCCTCCTCGCTAGGTAGACTCCAAAGGTTCCGACGCCGGAGTACAGGTCAAGGACCCTCTCCCCCTCACTGAGTTCCGCCACTCCCTCAACGAGGTTTACGGCCTGATGACTGTTGGTCTGGAAGAAACTGTTGGGATGAATCAGATAAACGGTATCTCCGAGTTTTTCCCGTATGAGCTCCTCCCCCCAGACTCTCTGAACCTCTCCGTAGGAAACGTCGCTTGGAGTTCTATTAACGCTCCAGTACACGGAGTCCGCGTAGTCGAAGTACTCTGGAAACGCCTCCGGTATCACTCCCTCGCCCGTTATCAGGTTCACCATGAGCCCCCCGGTGAACTTGCCCTCCCTGATGACCACATAGCGTAAAAACCCCTCGTTTCGCCGGATGTTGTACAGTGGGGGGTGGTGGTCTTCGATGAACTCACGAAGTGAGCGAAGAACCCTGGCGCTTGATGGACCGAACACAGGGCATTCCTCTATGTCCACAGCATCCCACCACGTTCCCCTCCGCCTAAAGCCGATTCCTCGTGTTGACACCACGACATCAATGCGGTTCCTGTGGCCGTATATTCTGGGGGATGGAATTACTTCCACCTCCAAACCCAGAAGGTTGGATAACCTCTCCGACTTGAACTTCACCTGTTCTCTGTACGGCAGGTGCTGCAGGGTGCACCCCCCACATTTTCCAAAGTACGGGCACGCGGGTTTCGTCCTTAGTGCCGAGGGCTCGATCACATTGTACTCGGTGGCTATGAGTCTGCGTTTCTTACGGCGCCATCTTATTACTTCAACAACGTCCCCGGGAGCGGTGAACGGGATGTGGAACTCCCTCTCCAGTGTGAGCACTCCAAGTCCCTCATCGTCCAGCCTCTCTATCTTCCCTCTCATATGCGTCGGTCTCCGAAGCGCCTTATAAACCTCACTTTGAATGGATGGCGGGTTCTATCCAGGAAGGTTTATTAGGAATAAGGGAGAAGAATATTACGGTGCCTTCAATGCTGGGCCGACGCAAGGATGTGGTTTACAGGGTTCTCGCTACCAAAAAGAGGGCGGTGGCCCTTCAGCATCTGAGCTCGGAGCTGGAGACTCCAATGCCCACGGTTCTTGAAACCGTCCGGCAGCTTGAATCCGACGGTTTAGTCGAGGTCTTCTACGGTCAAAAAAAGGCCAGGGTTATGGTCAGGGCGAAGACCCTGGAGGACTACGTTTGAACCTTCCGTTCTTCAATAATTTTTGTCTAAATAAGAAAAGAGCAGTTGGGAGGTTACCTGATGGTATCGATAACCATAACCGGCAGGGGCGGTGCCGGGAAGACGACCATGACGGCGAACCTGGGTGCGTACTTCGCCAGGAAGGGCTACAGAACGCTGGTAATAGACGGCGATCTGTACCTTCCAAAACTGGCGTTTCACTTTGGGATATACAACCCGGCGTACAATCTCCACACCCTCATCAAGAGCCCCGATATGAGGGTGATTGAGGCCGTTTACCACGATGTTAAGACCGGTGTGGACGTGTTGCCAGGAAGTTCAAGGCTGTACGATGTCCTGGATCTCAATCAAAAACGGCTCAGGGGTATCGTGAGGGAGATTCAGAGTGGTTATCAAGTCACGATAATAGATTCGCCGGTTGGGATCCCCTTTGACACCATATCGACGTTCCGCCTCGCCCACTATCAGCTTGTAGTGATTGAGATAGAGCGTTGCCCCATACACACGGTTCACAGGATGATAGAGAACGAGGTCATGAAACTGAAGTCCCTCGGTGAGGCCTACGGCCTTAAGGTGGGGGTGGTCATCAACAAGGTCAGGGAGTCCTCGCCCAACGTGGATGACATCGTGGACTTTCTCGAAGCCACCGTCGACGTCCCCGTCATTGGGGTCATGCCCTTCGATGATAAGGTTCCGGAGGCGACCAACTACGGGAGGCCCCTCATTGACTACGACAGCCGTGCCAGGGCATCAAAGGCCTTCTTCGAGACGGGAGAGGCAATGAATGAGTGGATATTTGGTGAGGTAAGAATGGAACGGGGCAACCCATTGCGGCGTCTTTACAACGCCCTCCTGTCACTTCTTACCCGGCGGAGAGTCCCTGCGGGCAAAGAGTTCTGAAACTGTAACGAGGGGTAGGAAAGGATATCTCCCCCCAATGACCCCTTTAGCGCCCTCTTCTCTGTCAACGACCACGCTTATACCGACGACCTTGGCGCTAGCCTTTTCAAGAACCTCCGCGGCCTTGAGGACGCTCCCCCCCGTCGTCGTTACGTCCTCTACCAGCAGCACTCTATCGCCTGGTTTAACCTTCCCCTCTATCTGGGTTCCCGTTCCGTGTCCCTTGGGCTTCTTTCTGACGATAAGCAGTCTTTTTCCTGTCTTCAAGGCCACCGCCGTTGCGATCGGAACCGCGCCGAGCTCAGGACCGGCAACTTTATCGAACTCAAGGCCGGCCCCTTTCGCCGTTTCCTCCACCATACTCGCGATGACGTCTAGGGCATTTGGGTTGGTTACAAGGTTCTTGACATTTATGTAGTAGTCACTTTCCCTGCCAGAGGTAAGGACGAAATGGCCGAACAGGATCGCCTCCTCCTCGAAGAACATCTCCATGAGCCTCTCTTTGAGTCGGGACATGTTGACCACCAGAGGAAGTTGCGTGTCCCGTTAAAAAGATGTTGTGCCATCTTCCCAGATCTGCGTGGGTTTTTAAAGCACAACCGATAAAACTCAACGGTGGTGACATGTTTGAGACGGTTTTGCTGGCCTTCTACATCCTTTTGACGGTCGTCGTCGGCATCAGGATCTTCGCCAAGGTGAGGGGACGGCTGGTGGAACTGGGTAAGGTGCTCCCGAAGGTTAGTCCATGGACGGCCGTTGTGTACGGTATCCTGGTCATTCTACTCGCGGTGACCCTGGAGGTCATCGTTGTGCTGGTCTTTGGGGGTTCGGTACTGCGCCTCATGGTGGCCCTGGCTTTTGCAGTGGGCCCGATTGAGGAGGGGGTGAAGGTTCTCCCTTTCCTGTTGGATGGGAGGAAACAACCTGCAAGGTGGAAGCTTACGCTGAACACTGCGCTGATGTTTGCTTTGATGGAGGGTTCCATTTACGGTGCTGTTCTCATCTTAAGCGGGAACTTAATCGGTGCCCTCCTCAGGATCGTCGTCATAGTGTTCCACGTCGCTTGGACCGCGATAGCCCTAAATGGGGCATTGAACGGATCCCTGCTGAGGGGGTACCTAAGAGCCGCCCTCCTTCATTCTCTATACGATGCTCCCGTCCTGCTAGCCATGGCGGGGGAGGGTGTGGGGATTCTGTTGCCCTTAGCCTTCATCAGCAGCGTTGCTCTGCTCATTACCTGCGCTAAGGTGGACGATGCCTTTGAGGCCGCGTACTCGCTTGTTTGAGGTGCTGCGGGGGAAACGCAGGGGGCTGATAAATGCACGAGAGGACCAGACTAAAAAGTTTGGGGTGGCCTGGGATGTTGTTCATCTCCTGGCCTTGAATCTCTCCTGGAGATCGTAGAGCTGGGCGATCCTCTCCAGTGTGTCGGCTTCCTCGGGACTCTTGTCCTCCCTCAGGGCCACGTAGCGCGGGAACCTCAGGGCAAAGCCGCTCTCGTATTTGGGACTTCTTTGGATCTCCTGGTAAGTGACTTCGATGACAACTTTCGGTTCTATCTCGACGTATTTTCCCTCCTCGCGTACTATTAGCGGCTTGAGCATTCTGGTGAACTCCACAAGGTCTTCATCCGTGAATCCGCTCCCGACCTTTCCAACCGGGAGGAACCGTCCCTGCTCCGGATCATACGCCGCTATCAGGAAGGAACCCAGAACGTGTGCACGTCTGCCCTCTCCCCACTCACCGCCGGTTATGACCAGATCGAGGTCTTCCATCGTGGGCTTGATCTTCAACCACTTCTTGCCCCGATTTCCAGGTTCGTAGACGGAGTCGAGCCTCTTAGCCATCAGCCCCTCATGACCCAGCTCAAGCGCTTCGCGGTAGAACACCTCGGCTTTGTCCGCTTCGTCGGTGACGAGCTGTTTTGCAAGTTTCACGCTTCCGTTCTCATGGACCGTGCTTTCCAGAACCTTCCTGCGCTCCGCAAACTGAAGGTCTACCGTCCCTTTTCCGTCAACGTATAGTACGTCGAAGAGGTTGAGCTCCAGGGGTATCTTCTCTATCATCTCCTCGATGTTGTACTTCCTCCTGAACCTCCTCAAGACGTACTGGAAAGGTCTCGGTCTCCCCTCCTCCCCCACGGCCACGAGCTCACCCTCCATTATGGCGGTGTTGGCCGTTATTGCTTCCTTTACCGCCTCAACAGTGTCAGGAATTGATTTGGTGACGTTCTCAAGTCTGCGGGAGTATATCGTAACCCTGTCACCGTTCTTGTGCACCTGGACCCTTGCCCCATCGTACTTTATCTCAAAGGCGGCCGTTCCCCCCATCTCACTGAGGGCCTCCTTGACGTTTGTCGCAACCTGGGCCAGCATCGGCCGTATCGGTTTGCCAACCTGGATCTCAACCCCAGCAAGGCCCTCTTCACCCATCTCCTTTGCGGTTCTGGCGACGTATCCAAAGTCGCTCGTCAGCATGTACGCCCTCTCAACCAACTCGGCGTTCACACCAAAGGCACTCGCTATCGCGTCCCTCATGAGGCCTTCTGCAACTCCAGTTCTCATCGTCCCCAGAACGGTCCTCGCCAGATACTTGCCCTCAGTGGGCTCGGCGTCCATGAAAATATTGGCCAGGTATTTAAGCTTTTTCTCCTGACTCCCGCTTCCAGAAACCTCGGCCACTTTTATGAACGTTTCATACACACGTTTTATCGTCAGGGGCCGGGAGAAAAAGCTCTTTTGTTTTTTCGTTTTCAGGGCGAGTGCGATGCTCTCTCCGAGGTCTCCGGTATCCTTTACGGAGTTTTCAATCTCCCGCTCTGAGACGCCTGTGGCCGTTGAAACCGCCTTCATGAGTAGCTTCTCACCGACACCGAGCTCGCGCTCGTCCCAGTCCGGGAATACCTTTCCGAGAATCAGGTAGGGAACCACGTTCAGCAGTTCGTCAGGGGTCCTCTTCAGAAAGTCGGAGACGAGGCGAGTTTTCAACGTCTTCAACGTGGTCTTCTCAAGCTTTGAGTAGAGCCCTGCAAGCTCGGCGTATCTCATGTCCCCCATACACACCACCGGTATCCCTACGGCGGTGGAGGATAAAAGGGTTTGGAGGTTACCACCTCCCAACCTTGGGCCTTCCATCGTAGATTCCAGTCAGGTCGAAGGGGAGTTCAAGCCCCCTTGCGAGTTCCAAAACCTTTTCCTCCTCCGTCGGCTTCACCAGGGCGAAGAGACCCCTCCCGAGCATTATCATCGAGCTTGGGACCGACAGTACCCTATCAAAGCTTCTGGCGAGCTCCAGAAGCTCCCCGTCCAGAAGACCGGAGTTCTCGGCGAACCGCCTAGCGAGTACCATCATACGTTCGGGCCTCGGTTCCTTCATGAGCTTTTCCAGTGCGGTTCTTCCTTCCTTTTCTATCCTTTCAACCACCTCCCCCCCGAGCACGTCTCTGGTCTTTATGGGGCCCAGGGGAATAACGAGAACTTTGTAGTCCTCGAGGAACAGATTGTCCACAACCCCTACGCCCGGACCTCCAGCTTTGACCCGGACTTCAATCCCACCAGCGAGCTGTCCCACAACGTCCCCCAGACCCCCACCGTGGGCGACCTCTGCCCTGTGGGCCAGTCGTGCGGCGCTCAGAAGGGTCCCCCCGAAGGCGTAACTCAGCGTGAGTGCCGTTCCCAGGGCCCCCCCGGCACTGTTGCCGAAGCCGTGCCCGTTTGGGAAGTCAAAGTACTGCCAGATCTCCACTTCCCCGCTGAACCCCTCTGGAATGAGTCCCTCGGCCACGGAGTAGCTTATCACGGCTTTCTCCCTTTTCACAGGCTCGCCGTTGAACGCAACGTGTACGTGCCTTTCCATCGCATTTTCCTCGATGCTAACCAGGACGTTGGTTCCTTTGGTGAGGTTAATTCCAGCGCCCAGGGAGCCGGCCCTATCCGGGTTCTCATGAAATCTCGGCATGAAGAAGGCGGTTATGTGAGCTGGAACAAAGGCCCTGACCAGCATTCTCTCACCCAGAAGAGCATGGGGGAAGGCCCTTAAAAATATGTTCTGAAAAGAAGAAAGACTCAATCATCTACCACGTAGAGTGGAACCCTGCCGTGGGTATCCCGTACTTCCTGCCGTACCACTCGCTGAGAAGGTACCATGCCCCCGCGAGGAGCAGGAAGCCGACTGGCAGGAGGATCGACCAGCTGTAGAGGCCGAGGCCGAAGAGCAGGTAGAGTACCACTCCCACACCTGAAGCGGTCATAGCGTAGGGTACCTGAGTGCTTACGTGATCTATGTGATCCGAGCCGCTGAACATTGAGCTCATGATAGTTGTATCGCTGATGGGGGAACAGTGATCACCGAAGATGCCGCCGGCGAAGACGGCACCGATGCTCGCGAAAACTTCCGGACCCAGATACCCGGTAACGCCGTAGGCAAGGGGTATTGCTATTGGAAGCATGATGCTGAATGTCCCCCAGCTGGTCCCCGTTGTGAAGGAGATGAACATGGCTATAAGGAACACGATCAGGGGTATCCAGCTACCGGAAATACCCGCGCTTTTGGCGAGACCGACTATGTAAGGGGCGGTCCCTATGGCGTCGGTTGCCTGCTTAATGCTCCAGGCGAGGACGAGTATGGTGTTCGCTATCACCATCTGCTTCATTCCGCGTACCATCGCGTTCTCCGCCTCTTCGATCGTCATCCTCCCCGTCCCTACTACCAGAACAAAGGCCACCGCGACCATGGCAAAGCTCCCCCACAGTAGCGCGAGGGCCGAGTCCGAGTTGCCGAGAACCTCCATGAGGCCGCCCTTTGAGTAGGCCGCGGTCCCACCTCCGGTGTACCACATGCCGGAGAGCGTTACGAAGATCAAGACCAGAAGGGGCCAGATGAAGAGATGGGCACTGCCTCCTTCCTTGGGCGTTCCAAGGTCCACCTCGGTTGTCATCATGGGACTCGCACCGTCACTGAGGGGCTTGTTCTCCGTCCTAGTGCGGTACTCCGCGTGGAGCATCGGGCCGTAGTGTCTGTGGGTGTACGCCACTATGAGAACGAGGAGTATAGCGAGTATCGAGTAGAACCTGTAGGGGACGCTGTGCACCCAGGCACCGTAGGCTCCCCCGATGGAGGCGAGGTCTACGTTCTGGAGCTTGCTGAAGGAATCCCCGATCAGTCCCACTTCGTAGCCTATCCAGGTTGATACGATCGCCAGACCCGCCACCGGAGCGGCGGTTGAATCGTCTATATATGCCAGCATCTCCCTAGACACGCGGGTCCTGTCGGTTATGGGTCTCATCGTGTTGCCCACTATGATGGTGTTGGTGTAGTCGTCGAAGAATATCAGCACCCCGAGAAGCCACCCAAGGACTGAGGCCCCCCTGCTGGTGCGAACCCTATTGGCCAGGGCCCGCCCTATCGCAAACGCACCGCCTGACTTGTATATGAGACCCACACCTGCACCTATGAGAAAGTCAAAGATGAGTATCTTCGTGTTCCACAGGTCCGTGACTATGCTGCCGTTTTCCCTCCATGCGGAGGTTACACTGAAGAGTATCCACTGGATGGTCTGCACCGTTCCACTTGCTGGATTCCATCCTGAGACCATAACCCCTCCTATCCACACACCCGAAAGCAACGCCAGTATAACTCGCTTGGTCCATATCGCCAGGATGATCGCTATTACCGGCGGTAGCAGTGACAGCGCCCCAAAGTCAGACACACTTTCACCCCCGTTGCATGCATTGCCAGAAAAGTTTCGGAGCAATATATAAACTAATCGGCTATTTTGTTGAATTTACGGCAAATAATAATATTCATTACGGGAACTGGCTTGAATAGTCGATGTATCTTTGGTGCGTTTAGCGGTGCAACGGGGCGCCCCGGTGTCCCTTTAAGGACTGTGATGTGCAATCATATCCTCCAGATCAGAACGGATTCTCCCTCGTTGGGGCTCAAAAATTCTGGGACAGTAACGAAATGTCAAAGAGTTCGAGAACGGCCCTGGCTGTGTCTTCTTTCCCTGTACGTTCATTCCAGCAGAGCTTTGAGTTTCTGAAAATCCTTCCGGAGTTCCTCACGGAGGGGCGGTTTGTAGAGGGCCGCCGCCGGATGATAGCTCGGCATTATGACGAACTTTCCAAAGAGGGTTCTTGCCTCTAAGGTTTTTCCGTGGATCTTGCTTATCGGTGCGGGTTCGAACCCGAACTTCCGGAGGATGTACGCCATGGAGTGCCTTCCCAGGGGGACTATAACCCTCGGTCTAATGATGTCTATCTGTCTGTCTAGGTAGGGTGCGCAGGCCTTTATCTCATCGTCGGTCGGGTCGCGGTTGTTTGGGGGCCGACACTTGACGATGTTGGTGATGTAAACATCCCTCCGTTCAAGGCCGATCTCCTTCAACAGCTCATCGAGGAGCCTTCCAGCCCTCCCAACGAAGGGTAACCCCTTCTGGTCCTCCCAGTACCCCGGGGCCTCTCCCACGAACATGATCTTCGCTGTGTAGCTTCCTGCACCAGGAACCGCGTTGGTCCTCAGTCTCCCAAGCGGGCATTTCTGACAGTTTTGAATCCTCTCCTCCAGCGCCACCATCAGTTCTTCTCTGGACACCTTGGACACCCGTTAGATAAGTGTTTTCTGGCTTAAATACGCCTCCAGGAACTCGACCCACGCCGTGTAGTAGCCCTTCTCGTATTCGTCCCTGAACTCGTGGTTCAGGATGTTCTTAAAATGCTTCAGGAGCCCTTCGGCCTTCTCCCTGTTGTGCTCGTTTATCAGCTGTACTACGAGGGAATCCGGATCATTCTCTCGTATTGCACTCATAAAACCGTTTATGGCCTTCTCGTACCCCCCTCCCCACTCTCCACTTCCCGCCATTTTGGCGAGCTTTTCGAGGTGCCCTCTGGCTTTGCTGAAGTCCCTTCTAAGGAGGGCGCGGAGGAACATTTCCATCCTCATCTCCCTGGCTGGCATTCTACCACCATATCAACTCGCACCACATGTTTTTAACGTTTCCTCCGCCTGAAACCTATCAGGAGCGACCTCCCCTCATTACCCATATCTGTGTCATACCTATGAATCCAAATCTTCATATTTACGCAAAAGCTTTTATACCCTTTAATTGAATCAGTGTGCAGGAGTAACAGTTGTTAGACGGGTGAGGCCATATGGCTGAAGTTGTGGGTGAAATTCCAAGCGGCGAAAAAGAGTTCGCGGAGTCTGCTAAGAAGATACGAGATATCGTTGAGTTTCCCGAGATATCCGAGGACGAGTTTTATGAGGGCCTCAAACGGGCGAGCAGGGGTTACGGAGGAAAGCTCCCCCACAGGACGTACTCCCTCTGTCCCGAAACCCGCAGGGTTGTTCCCGCTCTCGTGTGGGAGAACGGGGGTAAGGTGTGGATAACCAAGAAGTGTCCGGAGGGCATGATAACCGATCTCTATTACGAGGATGTTGAGCTTTACTACCGGTTTAAGCGGTGGCTCTGGGGAGAGAAGGAGATCTACAGCGCCAACGTTGAGAACTCTGGGGTTAACTGCCCCCTTGACTGTGGAATGTGTCCAAGGCACAGCTCCCACACGAGCCTCCTGAACATAGTCCTGACCAACCGTTGCAACCTGAGCTGCTGGTACTGCTTCTTCTACGCCAAGGAGGGTCAGCCGATCTACGAGCCGACCCTTGAGCAGATACGTACCATGCTACGGAACGCGAAGAAGGAGCATCCCATCGGGGCGAACGCGGTCCAGCTTACAGGTGGAGAACCTACACTGCGCGACGATCTCATCGAGATAATCAAGATCGCCAGGGAGGAGGGCTACGACCACGTCCAGCTCAACACCGACGGAATAAAACTGGCCTTCGAGCCGGAGCTTGTGAAGAAGATCCGCGAGGCCGGCACCAACACGCTCTACATGAGCTACGACGGTATGACCCCTCAGACCAACTGGAAGAACCACTGGGAGGTTCCGCTCATTCTTGAGAACGTCAGGAAGGCGGGCGGGCCGGGAATAGTTCTCGTCCCGACCACGATAAGAAACGTGAACGATCACGAACTCGGTGCGATTATCAACTTCGGCCTCAACCACCTCGACATAATCAGGGGAGTCAACTTCCAGCCCCTCTCCCAGGTCGGCAGGGTTCCAACTAAGGAACGTCAGAGGTTCAGGATAACCATCCCCGGGGCCATAAAGCGCATCGAGGAACAGACCAACGGGGTTATCGCCCGGGACGACTGGTACCCGATACCGATAGCCGGCCACATAGCGCGCTTTTTTGAGGCGTTCACCGGTTCCCGTTACTACATGACGAGCCACTTCGCCTGCGGTGCCGCCACGTATATTTTCCTCGACAGGGAGGAGAAGAGGGTAACCCCTATCCCACGTTTCATAGACGTTGAGGGCTTCGTTGAGTTCCTCGACGAGAAAGCGGAGGAGATCGAACAGTGGGGCAGCATGGGTAAGCTCAAGAAACTTAAACTCGGTGCGGAGATATTCATGAAGTTCAAGAGCTTCTACGACGAGAAGTACGCACCCAAAGGTCTCAGCGTCCTGGATCTCATAAAAAATGCTTTCATGCATGGAAACTACGATGCCCTCGGTAAGTTCCACGAGAACTCCCTCTTCCTGGGTATGATGCACTTCATGGATGAGTACAACTACGACGTCGAGCGCGTTGAGCGCTGTGTCATCCACTACGCGATGCCGGACGGACGGATAGTGCCGTTCTGCACGTTCAACGTGATCCCCGAGCTTTACAGGGACAAGGTACAGGCGCAGTTCAGCTACACTTGGGACGAGTGGAGGGCCCTCCATCCGGGCTGGGACTACAAGGGGGACAAGTACTTCAGGAGCAGGGAATTCGTCGAGAAGATGAAGAAGAGCGACCTCTACCGGAAGACCTACGTTGATATAGAGGATTACTTTGGCCTCAACAGGGAGTGAGGTGGTGGAGATGACCGAGACCGTCCTTGAGAAGGCCATCCTTAGGATTGACCTCAAGTTCGGGAACATCAACCCTCAGACCGCCCAGATAAAACAGTACGAGCTTGAAAAGGACATGAGGGTCTGGAGAATCTTCCTCAACGGCTACGCCAAGAACGGATTTGTGGTGTTCGACGAGGAAGCCCTATCAAAGGACGAGGTCCTGAATGCCCTCAAGGATCTCGCCCCTGAGATAAAGTCAATGAGGAGACTCACCGTGGCCGATCTCGTTGAGGAAAGTATGAGCTGGAACGGAATCCTTGGAAAAATGAAATCTTAAGACGGTTCAGCGAAGCTCTATTCTCACTTTCCCCTTTTCATCCTCCCTTTCAAGCTCAAAGCTTACAATCCCGCTGAACGAGCTGAGGTCAAGGATGTTCTTGCCCGCCCTGAGCTCGAATTCTTCCTGTACAGGGGGCATGGGAGGGAGCGAGAGGTCATATTCATAGACCGTGAGTCTGTTGTCCCTGCTCAGGTAGAAGATCGCCCTGGGCTCTGGGTATCCGTCGAGAGGTACCCCGCCGAAAGCCCCCGTGCCAGACTTTTTGTCCCCGCACTGGGGTGCGAGGGGGAAGGAGAAGGTCACTGCCGGCGGCCGTTCCTCCAGTGCTTTTTCGCTGAGGATGACCACGTCCCTGTTACCCGTGTCGAAGGGCGTGGCTTCAGTTGATCCGGTGTTGGGAGTGCTGTTGGTGGCCACGAGCAGTTTTCCGTCCATCTTCTCAACGCTCGTAACCCTTGCTCCGAACGTCCCCACTATCCTGACCATAGGCGGGGCGATGTACACCAGAACGCTGGGCCCAACGATCGTGTTTGTGGTGATCCAGCCCATGCCCGCATCTTTCGAGTCCGGCCTGTAAGCGGCGTCATGGTGGGCGTTGAAGGCCGTTAGTATGCCACCACCGACGTTCACCGCGTTTACCCTGAAGGGTGCGTAGAAAGTGTGGAAGTCAAATAAACGGTAGAATGTGAACTCCTCCGCCATAAACGGATTGCCTGCCAGGATACCCCCACGAACGAAGGCAAAAGCGCGGTTGTAAGCCGAGGCCATTGCCCCCAGTCCCGGTCTTGTGTACGGCCTTCCGTCGGCGCTCTCGCCGGGGATGAAGAACTCCCATTTTCCGGTTATCAGGTCGAGCGCCCCGAACTTTCGCACCCCCTCCCTGAAGTTCTTACCGATTCCGAAGAAGGCGGTGTCGTGGACGAGGGTTCCCTTCGGTGAGGGTTCGTGGAGGAGCGGTTCGGCCTTTCCACTTCTCCTGTCGAGGGAGTAAATCCCGAGGTTTGCGTGTCCGTCCTCCCTCGCTAGCAGGAGTCTGTCCTCGGCTGGGTCATAGAGTATTTCGCTTATCTCCCCTGCCCAGTTCGTTTCGTGGTGGATGGAGTCCTTCCAGAGGAGCTTTACCGACCCTTCTTCGGTGTCGTAGGCATGCACGTGCGAGTACTTGTTGTGAAAGAGTATTTTCCGGTCTTTCCTGTAGACAGCCGGGGCATGGACCCAGCCACCGAAGTAGATGAATTCATCGACGGCAGAAACCGCGTTGTACGTATCGCCGCCGCTGGTTGGGCCGTTACCAACTAAGGTGAAGTCGTAGGTCTTCTCCTCGTTGGATCTCACGTCCACGAAGTGGGCCTCCGCCTCGAAAGCGAGGGTGAAGTAAAGCGTTCCGTTGTGGTACCTCAGTCCGAATACCCCTCCGCTACCCCACTCGGGGCCGTACCCCTGCCGGAAGCGGTAATCTCTCAGAAGCATGATATCACCAGTGGTGTTACAATTTTGGACTTTATTTACCTTGTGCCACCCGGGAGGCTTTTATATGAAGAGCACTGAGGTACTTCCATGGGATTCTACAGGGCTGTTCTGTAGATGATAACAAACGAAACGTTTAAATACTTTTGTTACTCAATTCTTCTTGGTGAGAGGTGAGTGCGACTTTATCGGACTGGTGAAGTCGCCAAGAAACTTGGAGTTTCAAAGATGACAGTTCTGAGATGGATTAAATCAGGCAAGCTGAAAGCCCACAGAATTGGAAAAGAATACCGGGTTCCAGAGAGTGAAATCCTGAGAATTCTCGAAGGAAAACTTCCAGATAAAGTCATAATTTATGCGAGAGTCTCAAGCCGAGACCAGAAAGAGGACTTAGAAAGACAGGTTGAATACCTCAAACACTACTGCTCCTCAAAAGGATACCAAGTGGCAAAAATCATAACTGACGTCTCTTCAGGCCTAAACGAGAACAGGAGAGGATTAAAACAGCTCTTCAAACTCGTCGAAAGCGGAGAAGTTACAAAAGTCGTCATAACTTACCGAGACAGGCTTACTCGCATCGGCTTCAAATACCTCGAACAATACTTCAACTCTCACGGCGTTGAAATCGAAGTTATCTTCGATGACGAGGAGAAAACACCGGAGAAAGAACTCGTTGAGGACTTGTTGGCAATAGTAACTTCCTTTGCTGGAAAACTCTACGGAATGCGCTCTCATAAGAAAAAACGTCTCATTGAGGTGGTAAAGAATGTCCTTAGAGACGATTAAACTGACCGTAAAATTTAAACTCAAAACAATTCCAGACGGATTAGATGACTTCTTCCAAACTTACCGGGGGATTGTGAACTTTCTAATCACCCACGCTTTTGAGAACAACATTACGAGTTTTTATCGCCTAAAAAAGGAGACTTACAAGAGCCTCCGAAAAGAGTACCCGGAACTTCCGAGCCATTACCTTTACACTGCCTGTCAAATGGTCACATCAATCTTCAAGAGCTTTAGGAAGCGAAAAAAGAAGGGGAAAGCCAAGGGTAAGCCAGTATTCAAAAAAGAAGTCATAATGCTTGACGACCATTTATTCAAACTCGACTTGGAGAAAGGCATTATCAAGCTCTCCACTCCGAATGGGAGAATTCAATTAGAGTTTTGTCCTGCAAAATACCACGAGAGGTTTAAGGATTGGAAGGTTGGGCAGGCTTGGCTTGTTAAAACACCAAAGGGCGTCTTCCTAAACGTCGTCTTCTCAAAAGAGGTTGAGGTTAGAGAGCCAGAAACATTTGTTGGCGTGGACTTGAATGAGAATAATGTTACTTTAAGCCTCCTTCCAAGCGGGGAGTTCGTCCAAATCATCACGCACGAGCGGGAGATTAGGACAGGTTACTACGTGAAGAGACGAAGAATTCAAAGAAAGTTGAGAACCGGTAGGAAAAGGAAAGAGCTTCTTGAGAAATACGGTGAGAGGGAGAGAAACAGGTTAATCGATTTGTACCACAAGTTAGCTAACAAAATCGTCGAGTTTGCAGAGAAGTACGGTGGTATTGCTCTGGAGGATTTAACGGAAATCAGGGAGTCAATAAGGTATTCTGCTAAGATGAATGGCAGGCTTCACAGGTGGAGTTTTAGGAAGCTTCAGAGCATTATCGAATACAAGGCGAAATTGAAGGGTGTTAGGGTTGTTTTCGTTAATCCTGCTTTTACTTCCTCCCTGTGCCCGGTATGTGGGGGGAAATTAAGCCCGAATGGGCACAGGGTTCTGAAGTGTTCGAATTGTGGGTTTGAAGCCGACCGTGATGTGGTTGGCTCTTGGAATATTTCGCTTAGAGCCTTGAAGATGTGGGGAGTTACCGTTCCCCCCGAAGGCCAGCCAATGAAGACGGGAGGCTGGAAGGTTATCCGCTACAATTATTTCACAAGTTCCAAAAGTAGCGAATAACCAGAACGGT
>NZ_JALSLB010000009.1 GCF_026988555.1 Thermococcus sp.
CAGGTCATGCCGTTAACCTTCAACGTAAGCTCCATTTCTTCCACCGTTACTTACTATGCTTGAGGACTTATGGGGATTATTTTTTACAATCTGAAAAGCCCAACCAGAGAATTTTTATAGTTTGAAGGCTAAATTAGGATGGTGAAAGAAATGAGGCTGGACGAACTGGATTTGAAGCTTATATACCTCCTCATGGACAACTCCCGGCTGAGCATCTCGGAGCTTGCGGAAAGGCTCGGTGTCAGCAGGCCGACCGTCAAATCCCGGCTTGAAAAGCTTGAGAAGGAAGGGGTGATCCTTGGATATACCGTAAAGCTGAACCCGGAGTTGCTCAGGGCTCACAACGTTGTCGCCCTCATAGTCAAGACGGACAGTCCGGAAAAGATGAGCGAGTTTGAGGAGATCATCGAAATAAACCGCTTCACGAGCAGGAAGTACCTCATAAAAATAGCCGTTGAGAACATGGAGGCGCTGAGAAAAGTCATAGAGGGTGCAGGGTTCGAGGTTATCGAGATAATGCCCATTCTCGAAAGCGTAGAGCGTCCCAGTCCCCCAAGGGTCAAGGTTCCCTTCAAGTGCGACTACTGCGGCAAGGAGATCGTCGGGGAGCCCATCGTGTATAAGTACCACAACAGGGTTTACTTCTTCTGCTGCCCGACCTGCCTGAGGGAGTTCAAGAAGACGAGGGAGAACATAGAGAAGTTCAAGCTAAAAGAAGAAAAAGCGGAACATGCCCACGAGCACAGTTGAGGGCTTACTCTTCGCCTTCCTCCTCGATTCCCATGGCTTCCTCACAGGCTTCGTGCCTCTCCTTCCAGCCGTCGCCCATGTACTTGGCCATGTAGTCTTCCATGGCAGACTCCATCTCATCGTGCATCTCAATGAGGTTACCATCCCCCATGTGCTCCTCCATTTCCGCGTACATCTCATCATCCATCATGCCGTGCATGCCGTAGCCGCTCATGGGGCCAAAGCCCCAGCGCGTGCCGGTTCTCTCGGTTGTCTCGAATCCCCCCGTGTGGGCCATTCCAAGCGGAAGGGCTATGAGCGCTCCGATGAGGAGCCCGATAAACAGGTACTTCCACTCCATTTTGCATCACCTCAAATTTTGTTTTCCATATACGCATTCGCCCGGTGGGATATAGGGCTTATTTATTGCTCACATTCTGGAAATTCAAGCCCCGAAAATTTTCGGAAAGGAAACCATAATTACCAAGAAAGCTGAAAAATGAAAGGTACTCATCCCTCAAGGAGCTTTCTCCGTCGCTTCTCGTATTCCTCGTCGTCTATTTCGCCCCGTGCGTACTTCTCATCGAGTATCTCCAGGGCGCTCTTCTTGCTTCCCCCAGAGCCCTGCTCAACCAGCCATTTAATGAACCAGACTATTCCAACGATTATCAGCACCCAGAACAGGAGCATGAATATCGCCCCAAAGATTCCAAAGTAGCCGAATCCCATCATCTCATGCCACCCCCATTCTCCTTCTCCAACATGGGGCCAAGAA
Source organism: Thermococcus sp. (assembly GCF_026988555.1). Lineage (NCBI taxonomy): Archaea > Methanobacteriati > Methanobacteriota > Thermococci > Thermococcales > Thermococcaceae > Thermococcus > Thermococcus sp. The sequence goes on from NZ_JALSLB010000009.1 coordinate 1,505, forward strand.
CTGGCTCCCTAAACTTTCGAACATCATTTTGATCTCCCCACATACTACTCAGTGGTAAAGGCTATAGGGCTTATTGTTGGCAAAAGGGGAGGAGATACAGAAAGATTTTCGCAAAAGATAAAGCAAAGAGGCCATCAAACCTTCAAAAACTTCGCGTCGATATAGTCATCCAACCCCCGTCAACCAATTTTAATCGCCGGATTATTCCGTGGTATAAGACAAAGTCGGCAACGCCTTCCGCCGAAAGGCTTAAATTTAATAACGTGATATTTAATATCATGATACTAAAATTTATCAACCGTGAGTTCGAGCTGAATGCCCTCGAAGAACTATACGCCCAGGACAGGGCACACCTCGTGCTCATCTATGGAAGGAGAAGGATTGGAAAGACCGAGCTTGTAAAGCAGTTCATGAAAAACAAACCCAGCTTCTACTTCCTGGCGAGAAAGGAGCCGATGGAGCTTGAGATTGAGAGATTGGTCACGGGCTTCAACAGGAAGTTCAACGTTTTCATCGAGGCCAGGAATCTGGAAGAGTTCTTTGAGGAAGTGAAAAACTTCGGAAGGCTCGTCTTTGTAATCGATGAGTTTCCCTACTGGGTGGAGGAGGATAAATCCATTCCATCGGTCTTCCAGTACATCTGGGACAAGATTCTCAAGGACTCCAGGATAATGCTTATCCTCCTCGGCTCGTCGATAGCCACTATGGAGAGCCTCATGAGCTACAAAAACCCGCTCTACGGGAGGAGGACGGCCCAGATAAAACTATCGAGCCTCGGCTTTTTCCACCTGGGGGAGGCGTTTCCCCGCTACTCATGGGAGGAGCTTGTGAAGGTTTACGGCACCATAGACGGCATCCCCGCTTACCTCCGGTACTTCGACGATTCGCTGAGCGTAGAGGAAAACATCCAGCGGAATTTTTACAGCAAGGTGAGCCTGCTCTACGAAGACGCCGAGAGGCTCCTGAAGGACGAGCTGAGGGAACCCGTGACCTATCTGAACATCCTGAGGGCGATAAACGAGGGGAAAACGAAGCTGACAGAGATCGCCAACGAGACGAAGGTGGCCGTGACGAACCTGCCGAAGTACCTAAAGACGCTCGAAACCCTTGATCTGGTTTACAGGGAGTTCCCGGTGACGGTGAGGGAAAGAAAGCGCTTTGGAATCTACCGCGTGAAGGATTTTTACTACCGCTTCTGGCTCCGCTTCGTTTACCCTTACAGGGATGACATTGAAATTGGGGCCATAAGCTTCGATGACCTAAGAAAAGACTTCAAGGTATACCTCGGCGAGGTCTTTGAAGAGATAGCGAAACAGTTCCTGATAATGCTGAACGCGAAGGGGAGGCTTCCCTTCAGGTTCACGAAGATAGGCAGATGGTGGGACAAAAAGGAGGAGATAGACCTCGTCGCTATCAACAGCCTAACGGATGAAGCTGCGTTTTTTGAGGTCAAGTGGAAGAACCTGTCCTATCGGGACGCCCTAAGGGCCCTAAAGAAACTTGAGGAGAAGAGCGAGAAAGTGGGCATCGATGGAAAGGAAAAACGCTACGGGCTGATTGCAAAGCACCTTGCGGAAAAGAAAGAGCTGAGAGAAGAAGACTATCTGGCCTTTGATATGGGGGACTTTCAAGAATAGCGGATGAGTTGTTAAGGAAACAAGAAAAAGAATATAAAAGGCCAGATATTCACCATCAGACCTTCAAAAACTTCGCGTTGATGGCAACTATCACCGTGCTCATGCTCATCAGCAAAGCTCCGAACGCCGGGCTGAGGAGTATGCCGTAGTTGTATAGCACACCCGCCGCCAGCGGGATGGCGAATGTGTTGTAGCCCGTTGCCCACGCCAGATTCTGAACCATCTTCTTGTATGTGGCCCTTGCGAGGTGTACGCCCGTTATGACGTCCCGCGGGTCGTTCCTGACGAGGATTATGTCCGCGCTCTCTATTGCAACATCCGTCCCCGCTCCGATGGCTATTCCAACATCCGCCTGTATCAGCGCCGGGGCATCGTTTATACCGTCGCCGACCATTGCCACCGTGTAACCCTGCTCCTGAAGCTCCTTGACCTTCTCGGACTTCTGGTGGGGCAAGACCTCTGCAAAGAACCCATCGAGGCCGAGCTCCTCAGCAACCCACTTCGCAACCTTGGCGTTGTCGCCGGTGAGCATGTAAGCTTTTATGCCCATCTCGTGGAGCTTTTCAACGGCCTCCCTCGATTCGGGTCTTATCCTGTCCGCTAAAGCCAGAGCACCTGCGAGCTTTCCATCAAGAACCAGGAAGACAACGGTCTTGCCCTGCTCCAAGACTTTGTTGACGCGCTCGTCTTCTCCCCACAGACCTTTTTCCTTCAAGAAGCCGGGGCTCACAACGAGGACTTCCTTTCCGTTGATGACGCCCTGGACACCTTTGCCCGGAAGAACCTTCGATTCGCTGACCTCGTAGGTCCCAAGGCCGAGTTCTTCAGCTTTTTCGACTATTCCCTGGGCTATCGGGTGACTTGACTGGGACTCAAGGGCAGCAGCGTACTTCAGAATCTCTTCATCTCCAAGCTCGCCCAGCTGGATTATCTCCGTAACCTCAAACTTTCCTTCAGTGAGCGTCCCTGTCTTGTCAAACACAACAACCTGCACGTCCTTCGCCCTCTCAAAGGCTTCCCTGTTCCTGATCAGTATCCCCTTTCTCGCCGAGATTGAGGTTGAGACCGAAACCACGAGAGGAACCGCCAGGCCAAGGGCGTGCGGGCACGTGATCACCATGACCGTAACCATCCTTTCAATTGCAAAGACAAAGGGCTCCCCGAAGTAAAGCCATGTGCCGAGGGTTATCGTTCCTGCGGTTATTGCTATGAGCGTAAGCCATAAAGCCGCTCTATTTGCCAGATCCTGGGTTCTTGACCTTGTCTCCTGCGCCTGCCTGACGAGTTCAACGACCTGCATCAGGTAGGTGTCCTTTCCTGTCTTTTCTATCCTGACCTTTATGGCCCCTTCGAGATTTATGGAACCGCCGATGACCCCATCGCCGGGCTTCTTGTAGACCGGCTTCGACTCACCCGTCAGCATGGCCTCGTTTACACTCGTTTCACCCTCGACTATGGTGCCGTCGGAGGGTATCTTCTCGCCGGGTTTGACGAGAACGACGTCGCCCTTCTTCAGCTCGCTGACCGGAACGTCCTTTATTCCCTCGGGCGTTACGAGGTGTGCCTCCGTCGGCATGAGCTTTATGAGCTCCTCCAGGGCCCTTGAAGCGCCGAGAACGGAGCGCATCTCGATGTAGTGGCCTATGAGCATGATGTCAATAAGCGTTGCCAGCTCCCAGTAGAAGGTCTTTCCGGGCAGGCCAAAGGTTACCGCCGCGCTGTAGAAGAAGGCAACCGTGATTGCCAGGGCTATCAGCGTCATCATGCCCGGGAGCTTCTTTCTCAGCTCATCCACCATGCCCTTCAGGAACGGCCAGCCGCCGTAGAAGTACACTATGGCCGAAAGACCGAAGAGAACGTAGTGGTCACCGGGAAAAGTCAGCTCAAAGCCCAAAAACCTCTGTATCAGCGGTGACAGGATCAGGATTGGGACCGTCAGTATCACGGAGACTATAAAGCGCTTTTTGAAGTCCTCCATCATCATCCTGTGGTGCTCGGCATGGGAGTGCCCATGTCCCTTGTGGCCCGCGTGTTCCCCACGGGCGGTCGTTTCGTGCCCTTCGTGCGTCCCGTATTCTCCATGTCCACCTTCATGGACGTGTTCTCCATGCTCCATCCTCTTCATTTCGGGGACTCTTTCCATCTCATCGTGATGTTCTTTCTCTTTCACGTTAACACCATAAAAGACTCTCTGTTCTTGGTGTACTTAACCGTTTTTTATCCAAAATTGAAAGGTGATGAAGATCAGATCATAACAAAAGAAAAGGGAACCAGAGCTCATTCCCTCATCGTGTTCTCGATTTCCCCCAGCCTTTTTGCAGGTTCAAACTCCTTCTCAGCGGATGAAACCATCAGGCCCTCGGCCATCTCAACGGTTTCGAGGTCGAACTCACCGGTCAGGATGCTCTCGCTCGTCAGGTCTATCATCGTGTTCAGCGCCTCCTCAAGGTTCTTGACCTTGCCCATTGCCTTTTCGAACTCGACCTGCATCTTTGCCACGTCCTCCGCCCCCGGCCCTTCGGCTATGCTCTTAACAACATCTTTGCTGAACTGTATGAAGTCGGCTGAGACTTTCACCAGCTCCCTCTGGATTTCTGCTTCTTCCATAAGGAGGAGTAAGCGTTTTGCCTGCTTTATCCTTTCCTCAAGGGCAAGGTACTTCATGGCGCTCCTCTTTAGGAGTGCCTCGTCGCCGAGCTTCGCCGCCTCCTTCCCCTGGAGGAAAATCTTACGCTTCAAATTTTCGAGGTTGTTGATGTACTGCTTCAACGCCATCTTGGCCTTCCTCATGCGTATCTTCCTCTCAATCTCCTTCTCCTCCTTCGACTTCCAGAGCTTGACCATAACCGTCACACCTCCCTAAACACGACGACAGTTACATTGTCTTCGGTAACCTTCAGGGCTTCCCCGATCAGCGCCTCCGCTGCCATCCGGGGGTCTGATTCGAAGGCAAGCTTTCTTATAATCCCCTCATCGATGTAGTCATGGAGCCCGTCCGTGCTGAGAAGCAGGACATCCCCGGCTTTCAGCTCCCACACGTATGTGTCAATCCCAAGGTCAACGCCGAGGGCCTTTGTAACGACGTGCCTCATGGGATGTTCTCTGGCTTCCTCCTCACTAATGACCCCGCGCTCAATGAGCTCCTGAACCACCGAGTGGTCCCTTGTCCTCGCGATTATCTTCCCCTCCCGCACAAGATAGGCCCTGCTGTCGCCGGTGTTTGCTACCACAGCCATTCTATTCCTCACGAAGGCAGCGGTAAGCGTCGTGCCCATCTTCCCCGGCCCGGGTGATATCTCCACTATCCTGCGGTGGGCATCCTCGTAGGCCCTTAGGAGGAGACCCTTTACCTCCTCCACCCCCATGCCGCGTGTATAGCCCCTCTCAAAGGTCTCACGGAGTGCTTCAACGGCCACCTTCGAGGCCAGCTCACCCCCCTCGTGTCCCCCAAGGCCGTCGGCAACGGCCAGGAGACAGGCGTCGCCGATGGGCAGGATAAGGAGCGCGTCCTCGTTCCGCTCCCTCCCGCCGGGATGTGAGATGCCCCAGACGGTGCCTTCGATTCCGGTGGAGATAATCCCAGGGTAAGCCTGTCCCCCAGTCATCCCCCGAACTCCTCCCCCCACTTTTCATAGCGCTCGATGTCCTTCCTCGTCAGGGGGCTCTTTATCTTCCTGAACGCCTCCTCAAAGTCCCTCATCTCAAGCGGGCGGGTTCTCAATGAGCGCTTCCTCAGCTCCTCGAAGGGAAGCCCGGCAAGCCTGTGGAGGTCTTTGTTCTCCTCGCGTATCATGTTCCATATAGCCTCCTGACAGAGGTTCCTGATGTCCCTGCCAGAGTACAGACGCCTCACGCTCTCCTCCGCTATCGCGTCGAGGTCGAGCCTCGAAATATCAAGCCCCTCAGTGTGTATCCTCACTATCGCCTTGATCGCCTCCTTGTCCGGCAGGGGCACGTAAATCCTCTTGGGGAAGCGCGAGAGCACCGCCTCATCTAAATCCCAGGGGGTGTTTGTGGCGGCAAGCGTGAGGACGAGCTTCTCATTCCCCTCCCCGTGAAAGCCCTCAAGCTCCGTGAGGAGCGTCGAGAGCATCCTCCGGGTGGCTTCGCTGGTGTCGTTTGAACGCCTCGTGGTCAGGGCGTCTATCTCGTCGAGGAACACTATGCTCGGGGCTTTTTCTCTCGCGACCTCGTAGAGGGCGCTTATTATCTTGCTCGACTCGCCGAAGTACTTGCTCAGGACGCTTGACGCTTTAACGTTGAAGAAGGTGGCGTTTAAGCTCCCGGCGGCGGCCGAGGCGAGGAGCGTCTTACCCGTCCCGGGAGGCCCAAAGAGTAGTATGCCCCTCCACGGCTGAACCGCGGCGGGTTTTTTAAGGGCCGCTATCACGACCGTCTCCATCATGAGGAGCTTGACGTCCTCAAGGCCGCCTATGTCGTCCCACGTCGTCCGTGACTTGGAGATAAGCCCCAGCACGTACTCCCTGAACTGGTCTTCCTCGTCTTTCTCCTGGGTCGTGCTCTTTCCTTCGGCGCCTACAACGGCCTTTCGGCCGTATTCACCCCTCTCTATCTGCCCGGCCACATCCTCCCACTTCTTCGCCTTCTTAAGGTAGAGCTCCCCGTTGTAGGGGACGTGCCTGGCCAGCTGTCTGAGTATGGAGGCACACCGGAGGGCGCTCTTTTTCGCCCTCTCCATGTCTCCCGCGGCGACAGCCCTTTCAAACTCCTTCTTGGCCCTTTCAAACTCGTTCAGCAGGGGCCCTGAAAGGTCAACAGGCATCCTCACACCCCCCCGAATCCAAGCTTTATCTTGTGGACGATTATCTCCGCCTTCTCGACCAGCTCTTCCGGAAAGTCGAGGCCGTTCTCAAGGCGGAGCCTGAGTTGCTCCCTCAGGGCCAACAGCTCTTTTCTCATCTCTCCTCTCGCGTAGTGCGCCAGGTCGTCGGCATACTTGAGTGCATTAACAAGGTCGTTGAGCTTCAGATATAGGAGGAACAGCTCACCCGCGTAGTAGGCGCTCCTCGACAGGTCGTTGAGCGAAACGCTTCTGCTGAGGTTCTCGCGGTAGTTCTTCCCGAGGAACTCGGCCAAATCCCTCTGAAGCTCCTCCACCGACTGGTAGCGCTCCTCCTTGTTCTTCGCGAGGCACTTCATCACGACCGGCTCAAGGGGCTTCGCGTTGGGGTTGAGCTGACCCGGCGGCACTGGCTCCTCAAGGGTTATCTTCGACGCCACCTCGACGAAGTCCTCCCCCTCGAAGGGAGGCCTTCCAGTCAGAAGCTCGTAGAGAACTGCGCCTATCTGCCACACATCGGTCCTCTCATCTGTTCCTCCAAAGCGGGAGCTTATATGTTCCGGAGCGGCGTAGAGCGGTGTGAAGCTGACCGTGTGGGTCGTCCTGCTCTCCTTGAGCAGCTTGCTGAGCCCCCAGTCGCTCACCTTGGCCCTCCCGCCCTTGAGCAGGATGTTGCTCGGCTTGAGGTCACGGTGGACTATCCCCTTTGAGTGGGCATACTTGATGCCCTCCGCAACGTCGAAGATTATCCCCGCCGCCTTTTCGGGGCTGAGGGGCTTTTCGAGCTTTGCAAGGCTCGTCTCGCAGTACTCCATCTCAAGATAGGGGAGGGGGAAGATGTTGTAGTCGTAGAGCTCAACTATGTTCGGGTGGCTGAGGAGCGACCAGTTCCTTACCTCCCTGAGGAATGTCTTGCCCCCCTCCTCCGTCAGACTGAGCGGGACTTTTAGGGCAACGACGCTCCCGTCGTGCTTTTCCGCACGGTAGACCCTTGCAAAGCCGCCCTCACCGATGGGCTCAACCTTTCTGTACCTCGCGAAGAGCTCCTCCAGTGGGGTACGGGGGGTGCCGCCGGTAGAATCCTGCCTATTCCCGGCGGGAACCGGGACCGGGGCCGGAACTGGGGTTTTGGGCTCTATCTTCGGTCTCTCGATTATTTCGGTGCTCACTTTCACCTTGGCGCTTACCATGCCGGAGCGAACCACGACCTTGGCGCTGACCCTGCCCCGCCCCCTCGGAACGGCGGTGACGGTCTGGGAGACGTACTCCCCGGGCCTGACGGCCCTGAAGTACACCCTCGTGGAGCTGAGGTCGAGGTGCCTGGAGAGGTCGCCGAGGTCTATCTCGACGTTTATGGTGCCCCTGAGCAGGTTCCTGAAGCCGATCCTGAGGGGTATCTCCTCACCAGCGTGGACCTTGGGGGGAAGCTCGATTATCACCGACTTGCGGAGGAGCTCCTTCATGTCCTCCTTCGGTACCGGAGGAACTGGCGGAACCGTTTTGGGATACCGCCTCTTGTACCGTTTACTCGACTTCGAAACGTCCTTGAGCAGGTGTTTTATCAGGTGTCCAAACCACATGACTATCACGATGAATATTATGAATCCGGCCGCCCTCCCAAAGATGAAGGATATTATAACTATAAACACGAAGAGCTTGACGAGGCCCTCCAGGATGTCGTCGTCCATGAACCAGTGCCCCATGTGCACGCGTATCCCTCCATTCCCGCTGAGACAACCAGTTCCGGCGGGCATTTAACCCTTTTTGGTGCCGTTTTGAAAGTCCGCGCGGGACTGTTTTTCACTTAAGACAAGTTCATGGAGGAGGTTCATTCCGGAGTGTATGTCACTCAGTGACTACCTCCTCCCCCTTATCCTTCTCCCCCGTAACCTTTTCGGCCGCGCTCTCGGGCTCAAGCTCACCCTCCTTCACAGCCTGTATCGTCCTCATTATCTCCGCCAGCTCCTCGTCCTCCTCGAACTCGACGCCGGCACCAATGGCCTGGTCGGTGTAGCCGAGCATGGTGTTGAGGTTCTCATTTAGGTTCTGGGCGTCGAGCTGCATGCTGACTAGGTTCTTTTCGAGTTCCTCCGGGGACATTTTCCTGAGAAGTTCCCAGGTCGGTGTGCCCTTCAGTATGGCCTCGTTCTCCTTGATTATCAGCAGGTTCGCCACGAGCATGAGCTGTTTGTTGAGCTGGGCGTGGGTGTTCTGGAGGCTCTGCTTTTTCCGGTTCAGCGTCTTAATTTTGGTCGCTATGGTGAGCTCCTCGCTTTTGCTCCTCGCTTCCTTTGCCCTCTGGAACAGCGCCGCTATCTGGGCGTCTATCTCGGCTATCTCGTCCTCTATCTTCCTTATCTGCATGTCGAGCTTGATCTGGTTTTCCCTGAGCTGGTCAATCGGTATGTCCAGGGGGTTCTTCCTCCCGAAAAACCTTGAAAGGAGCCCCATCACAGCTCCTCCTCCGTCTCCCTCTCCAGCTTGGGCGAGGCTATCTTCTCCGTCACTTCCTCAACGTCGGCCTCTCCCGTCTCGACCTTGGCCCATGCATCCATGAGCTCCCTCTCGGTCTGGTCCTCCGTTCCCTCAAACTCGGCTATGTCCATCTCGAAGACCCTGTTCAGGTTCTCGACCATCTCGTCGAACTCCCTGCCGTCGAGGCTCACCTTGACGAGCACGCTTTCCAGCTGCTCAGGCTCAACTTTGGAGAGCTTGTCCCAGAGGCCTATCTTCCTAAGCTCCTTCTCGTACTTCTTGACGACTATCAGGTTCTTGACGAAGGTGTACTGCTTCTGCGCAGTCGTGAAGTCCCTTAAGCGAAGCTTCTGCTCCATGTCGAGGCTCTTGATCTCCTGGGCGAGCATCTTCTTCTTGAGCACGTCCGTCCCGATGCCCTCCTGGAAGAGCTGCTTCTTTTTCTTCTCTATGCGCTCTATCTCCTTCTTCGTCCGCTCAAGCCTGTTCCTCAGCCGTATCTCCTCTTCCTGAAGCTCCCTGAGGGAGAGCTTTTCAATCGGGGTCTTCCTAAACCTGTCGAGTATTCCCATCACCATCACCTCACTTCCGTATCAGCACGAGTCCGAATCCATCTATGTATTTCACCAGGTTGCCCTCACGGGCGATTTCATAGAACGCCCTCCTCACGTACTCCTCGCCACCGCATTCGAGGCCCTCGCTGAGCGGTAGGTAGTCCCTGCCCTCAAGCTTTTTCCTCACGCACTCCCTGACCTTTGCGTACATCTCCTCGTCAAGCTCAAGGCGCACCAGGGGGACGAGTGCCTTGGCGTAGCGGTCGTTGGGGTTGTGGATTACCTCACCGCTCTCCGTGTCGAGGAGTATCAGCGAGACGTTCTCCGAGTAGAAGTTCCTGTGGAAGTCCTCCGACGAGACGTACCTCCTCACCCTCTCCTCGAAGCCGAGAGGTGAGGCGATAACGAGGATCGTCCTTGCGTTCTCCTTTGAGTCCCTCGCATCGATGAGGTGCACGTTGACCTCCGCTAGGGTGAGGGGGTCGGTGTCGAGGCCCAGCTCCGCCAGCCTTTCAACCCTCGTCAGGTAAATCCCCCTAACGAGTATCCTCTCCTTCCTCCCGAGGAGCTTCTTCTCCTTCAGGGCTACCTCAACGTACCTGTTCTCCGGCAGGTTCTTGAGGGACTTCTCGTCAAGCTTTCCGGCGAATCTCGCCGTGTCCTCGCCCTTCTTCTCCTCAATCCTTTCAACGGAGTACGTTCTGCCGAGGAGCCGCACTTCTCCCGCGAATTTGCTCTTCATCCTGCCCACGAAGTTGAGCTCACCGATCCTCGCCTCATCCCTGAGCACCAGGCGGGAGCCCTTCTCGACCTTGCCCGACATCGCGAGGATTTCCTCTATCCTGCTTTTCAGCAGGCGCTCCTTCTCGGAAAGCTCAAGCTCCCTCTTCCTCAGCTCCATCTCCTTCTCCCTGAGTTCGAGCTCCCTCCTCCTGAGCTTCTCCTCAAGGAGCCTCGCCTCGCGCAGTGCCTCCTCTCTGGCGCGGGTCAGCTCTTCCTCCAGCTTTTTCCTCAGCTCCTCGTCCTTAAGCTCCATGAGCCTTCTGGCGAGCTCCTCCTTCTCGCGCTCGAACCTCTCGATCAGCTCCTCTTTCTCCCTGCGGAGCCTCTCTACCTCCTCCAGGCTCGATGCCGACAGCTCTTCCTCAAGCTTTCTGCGCTCCTCCTCGAAGAACTCCACCATCTCGGCTATCCTCTTCTTCAGCTCCTCAACCCTGGCTTCGCAGCTCTCCCTGACTGCTTCAACTTCCTCCGCCTTTTCGCGCTCCCACTCCTCCATGAGCGTCCTGAACCAGCCGTATTTGCTTGCCTCGTTTATTGCGGCATCGATTTTCTCGCGGTAGCTCTTCCACGTCCTCTTGAGGTAGTAGCGGAGGGGGAGCTTTATCTCGGGGTCTTCGAGCTGCTCCTCTATCCACCTGTCCACCCCGAGGTAGTATGTCTTTAAGAGCTGGAGGGTCTCCTCGTCCCTGCGGTAGAGCTTTTCGAGGATGTCCTCCATCGTCGTTATCTCAAAGACGTTGTACTTCAGTATCTCATCTATCAGACCTATCTCGCGTTCCGAGAAGCGCTTTTCTGCGGGTGGAAACGCCTCACCCTTCTTCCAGAAGCTCCACGCGAGAACCGCCAGTGCTGCCTCGAACTTCGCCCTGAACGTGCTGTCAAGGTCCCTAAGAAAGTCCCCGCACTCGCCTTCGAGATAGCGCGAGTAAGAGTCCTGAATCCTCTCCCAGAGGCTCTTCCGGGTCTCGAAGTCCTCAACGGTAACGTCCCTGCCCTGACGCAGAACCCTCTCGGCCGGACGGAGCAGGTTCCTCACGCATTCAGGGTTTCCCTCGTTGAACACCACCATGGTACCACCTCACAGCAGGATGGAGAGCTCCCTCTCCAGCTTTCTCGCCATGTCCTCAACCGCGGTGCCGTAGCCCTCGATGGCTATGACCACGGCGGTTCCGTTATCCCTCTCTTCAACCAGCACCTCCACCTCCATCCTCCCCTTTTTGGTGTACGCCCTGTATCGGGAGACGTTTCCCTCAGAGGAGACGTAGTATGCACCGAATTTTGAGAGGACGTACTTCAGCAGTTTTCGAACCACCACCGGCTCTTCTCGGGTCAGGTGCTCAATCTCCCTCCTCGTTGGGGAGACCCTTGAGCCTATGTCCTCGGGCTCCACGCGGTACACCCTAACCTTCTCCTCGGTCGGGGGGTCGAGCTTTGAGAGGAGCTCCTCCGCAAAGCCCTCAACGTCACTGGAATCTATTATGAAAGATATCCCCCTGACCTTGGAAATTCTGGCGCGGTTTGACCACTTGTCAAGGAGGTATTCAACGCGCTTTCGCTCCGCGTCGTTCTCATAGCCAACTATGAACAGGTGCGGCATGACGGTTCACCCTCCACTTTCACTCACTTGTTGAATCAATGGAGCTTTGGAGTATATAACGTTTTCGGCAATTTGGAGAAAAATACAGTGTTTCAAAATTTTCCATTCTGTAAAATACTGGAAAATAGGAGGAATGCACAGGGAAAAATCAAACCCTGTCAACGACGCCCTTCAGTATCTCCTCGACCTTCGCTGCGACCTCAAGCAGCTCGTCGTTCCCGGTTATGCTCATTGCGACCGTCGGGAGCAGAAGCCCCACGTAGGTCTTTCCGTCCTTCACGTACACCACCAGGTTGCAGGGCAGGAAGGTACCGCTGTTGATGTCGACACCTATGAGCCGGCTTGAGAACTCCGGGTTGCAGGTGCCGAGGATGACGTAGGGCTCCATATCAAGGTCGAGCTTCTCCTTGAAGAGCTCATCCACCTTTATCTCGCTGAGAACCCCGAAGCCTTCCTTCTTGAGCTCCTCCTTGACCCGCTTAACGGTCTCGTCAAATCCGAGCTCGACCTCCCGCACGTATGCATACTCCTCATTCTCCATGGCATGGCCTCTGTGCATGCCCTTTCCGTGGCCTTTGCAGCCACCTTTCATCTCGTGGCGGCCCTTCATACCGCCTTTTCCCATGTTATTCATTTCACCTTTCATTTCAAATCACCTCTTCTTGATTTCAATATCCTTTCAGTCTGTACGGTTAATAGGGTTGTCGTTACCAGAATTGAAATATTTAAGTAGGAAATTTTACAGAATGAACAATTTCCCGGACTCCCTGGCGTATAAGGTATAAAGGGGGAACTAGAGGAGGTCAGAGCAATGTGTTCAGCACGGCCGCCACTCCGAACCCACTCGTTACCACGATTACTACCCCCATTACTGTTCCGTACTTTCCACGCAATCTGTACCGGTCAGGCAGTGCCTTCAACGCTAGCAGGTATAGGAACCCAAGAACTATGGGAAGAAGCAGGGCATTCATGACCTGAACACCGATGCTGAGGGCGACTAGGTTGGTACCCGAGACAACCAGCAAGCCACTCAGGATCAGCGCAGCCGTGTAGATGACATAGAACCAAGGTGCCTCCGATGGATGATACTCAAGGGAATGTTTGTATTCGCTGACCTCACCCAGTCCCCAAGCCATTGCGAGTGAAACCACGACGGCAGCAACCATTGCCGCGCCAACCATCCCAAGGGCAAAAAACACGGCTCCAAGCTTTCCGCCCAGTGCTGGAATGAGGGCGTTGGTAATCTGCTGGACGGTGGTAAGCGGTGTGCCAGGATGCTCACGGCCGATGGTGGCAGCGGTTGCGATTATTATGGACACCATTATCACCTGGGTTACCACCGCCCCCATTGCAGTATCTCCCCGGGCCGCACGCAGATCACGAAGGGTCACTCTTTTTTCCACAATGGCAGACTGCTGATAGAAAATCATCCACGGCATGATTACCGCGCCCACATTGGCGGCAGCGAGGTACAGATACGCCGAATTTTTCCATGGTATCCGGGTGAGCTCGGTTATCATCTCGGATGCCCGTGGATGGGCCATTATGGCCACCAGAACAAACGCGAGTTCAAAACTGCCCATTAAAATCGCAATCCTCTCCACCGAACGGTATGAACCCGTCCAGGCCACTACCGCAAGGAACGCAACGCTCATTCCGACGCTGACTTTAAGGGGTATCCCAAAGAGCAGTCCCACCCCACCTACCCCTGCGAACTCCGTGATAAGCGCCCCTATAGAAGCCAGGGTCAGAGTACCAACCGAGAACCATGCCCACCGGGGGCCAAAATATTCCTTGATAAGCTCGCCATGCCCTTTACCTGTAACGATGCCAATCCTGACGGTTAGCTCTTGCACTATGTAGAGCACGGGGATGAGCACGACCTGCAGGGGAAGAAGTTTATACCCCCACACCGCCCCGCTCTGCGCCGCCGTGATCACGCTTCCCACATCTGTATCCGCGAGCATAACGACTATCCTCGGCCCAAGAACCATCAGGATCCTGATCAGACGGCTCTTAGAACCCGATGATGTTTGAGAGTACTCCAATTTTCTGGCCTCCGTTTTTTAAATCCCCTGAATTTAATTAGGGTAATCAAATACCGCTTGCACAATGAGTATATATTCCTCACTGATACACAATGGAAAATTGAAGGTACTAACGTCGGCTTAGATTAAAGAAGCAAGGATATGGGGTTACCAAAAACCAAAAAACTATCCCTTTGTAATTTTGTTCCCTGCTACATCCACTGAAATGCAACTATACCCTCACAAGCCGCCTCCCCATGAGGTTCAGTTTGAACTTCCTAATCGTCTCCGGAGGGATTATCCTCCCGTCGGGGCTCTCAAAGAAGAGGGCATCAAAGGGACACTGGACGATGCACGCACCGCACTGAACGCATTTCCCCGCGCGGGGCATCCGGGCGACTCCATCAATCTCATAGCAGTTTCTCGGGCACACCTGCACGCATACCCCGCAGCCCGTGCATTTTTCCTCGTCCAGAGCCACCCTTAAGAGGCGCTCCTCATGGAGGCCGCTCTTGTAAACAGGGGTGCTACCCATTAAATCGATGCTCACGAGAAGGACTATGACGAAGGACACGAAACCCCAGCGTAGGAGGAAGCCAAAGCTCAAATTTCCCGTGAAGAGACCATACGCCGCGAGGAGAAGGAGGAAAGCCCCCTCCATTAGTAGGGGCACCCTGCTGAAGTCGAAGATAACGGTGTATCTGCTCAATCCGGCTTTTTTCTTCCCACGGGCCAGCAATCCGGAATACACGGGAAATGAGATGAAGATCAAAAAGGGCAGCAGCCAGCTGAGAATGAAAAGGGGGAGCACAGCACTGCGCCAGAGGAAGAACGCAAGGAGAGCGACGATTATTGAAAAGGGAAACGCCCACATAACCGCCATCTCAACCCGCTGCACCGCCGGAAACTCAACCTCCCGCATTTTCGGGGACTTTTTATAGCCATTTTCAACGAATTTGGGAATATCTTCTGCATAAACGGGGCCCCATATCACGCTCCACCCCGTCCTCTCCCCTATTACTTTCGCCTCTATGCCCGCCGCGGCAAGCTGGGGGAGCACCACGCGCCTGTGGTCCACGAGCCTTTCAATTCCGCTCGTCTTTAATGCCGAAATGACGTCATGGTTTGTGAAATGCCCGCCGGCCGCGGAGCACCACACGTTTATGCCCCTGCTGTTGGCGATGAGGAGGTAGCAGTCAATACCGCTCTTTTCAAGAACCCTCCTCACGCGCTCAACCGTTACGCAGTAGTTGCCCGTGAGGAAAACGGGCGAATTCCTGCCGGGGTTGCCTACCCTGACGAGCCCCGTTTTGCAGGGGAGGGGAAAACCCCTCAAAAGCGTTCCCACAATGTTGATGAGCATGTAGCGGAGCATATCCTCATCTCCCGGGCTTCCTCGCGACTATCTCCACAAAGTCCTCCATCCGGCTCAGCCTCATGGACTCCATGATAAAGCCCGCTCCCTCCACCTTCTCGGGAAGATTCTTTATCGCCCCCGTCGTGATCTGGGTGAGGAGGTAGGCGATTAAAAGGAGCGGAAGCCTGATTAGGAGTGTTATAACCCTCTTCAACGGACTGCGGGGCACGACCTCATCCGCAATCAACAGGAGGCCCCCGGGTTTCAGTATTCTCATTATCTCCCTCAGGGCATAGCGTAATTCGTCCTCACTCAGCTCGGAGAAGCAGAGCCCCGCCATCACGGCATCATAGCTCTCCGCGGCCTCGGTGTCAAGCTCCGCAACACCCATCTCACAGAGCTCAACCCTATGCGTGAGTGCCACCTCCTCTACCTTTTTCCCCGCAATTTCAAGCATCCACGGGTTGATGTCGATGGCTTTGACCCGTGCGCCCCTCATAGTGGCACGTATCGTTAGCGCTCCCGTCCCACAACCTATGTCAAGAACCCTCTGCCCCGGCTTTATTCGGGATGTAAGTCTCTCATAGACCCCCTCAAGCCTTCCCAGAGTGAGGATTCCAATCCCCCTGTCGTATCTGTCGGGGGAGGACTCAAGTATCCTCATGAGGACATATGATGGCATCCGAACTCCCTGTATGAAAATCCGCTCATCCTGTATTTTAAACTTCCTCCGGCTTTTTTGGAAGCCCAAGATACCTCGGGGTTCTCTCCTTATACCTCCTGTACTCCCCCCAAACACGCGCTCAAGGTATGGCTCCTCAAGCTTAACCACGTATTTATGGAACCCGATGGCAAACGCCGCCGTGAGCAGAAGCGCGAGGAGAGCGGCCCGCGAGCGATATCCCCAGGAAAATTAACAACAGCCCAAGGTTCTGGGGATTCCTGCTGTAGCGGTATATGCCGGTGTGACGAGCCTCGATGTGTCCCGTCAGGACACCCTCTTAAATGAACGTAACTCCCGTATGCCGGGGAGCATTGTGATGAGCCCCACAGCGGCAACCACAAGACCGCCAGCCAGGGCAGCCGCTGCGTTAATGGGCACCGTCCAGAGCCCCCCCTAAAGAGGCCCACGCTATCAGAACGAAGTGGAGTATGTATGATGTCCACACTGCGATGGCGACATTAGTGGGCAGAGTTTTCCCCTTCTCGTAGATTTTCTTTATCTCCGAAAAAACATACCCATCCAGCACCAGCCAGAGAACAAAGAGAACCACATAAAGCCCGCTCATTCTTTTTCACCCCGTCCGGATGTTGGGAAAACCAAAGGGACGCCGGAGGCACGGCATCCATCACCTCAGAATCCTCATCGCGTTGAAGACCGCTATGAGAGCGACGCCGACGTCCGCAAAGACAGCCTCCCACATCGTAGCCTCTCCGAGGATTCCGAGGCTTATGAAGGCAAACTTAACGCCGAGGGCGAAGTTTATGTTCTGCCGCACTATGCGCTGGGTCTTTCTCGCTATCCTGATGCCCCGTGGCAGTTTGGAGGGCTTATCATCCATTATGACAACGTCTGCCGTCTCTATCGCCGCATCACTGCCCAATGCCCCCATCGCAACGCCCACATCTGCCCTGGCCAGGACAGGCGCATCGTTTATGCCGTCGCCGACGAAGACGACCTTTCCATCGCCTTTCTCCACCTCAAGCTCCTCTATGACCCTAACCTTGTCCCCCGGCAACAGCTCCGCGTAGAAGCCGTCTAAGTTGAGATGCCTCGCTATCTCAGCGGCGACGTCCTTGTTATCGCCCGTTACCATAACGACCTTCTTAACGCCGAGGCGCTTGAGCGCTTTTACTGCCAGGGGAGCGTCTTCCTTTATTTCGTCCGAGATTATTATGTAGCCGGCGTACTTTCCGTTGATGACAACGTGAGCCACCGTCCCCTTGACGCGGCATGTGTCGTGTTCGATGTTGAACCTGTGGAGGAGCCTGTCGTTGCCAACCATGACCTCGACGCCGTTTATCTCTGTCCTGACGCCGTGTCCCGCTATCTCCTCGTACTCCATGAGGTTTTCTTTGATACCCCCTCCATAAGCATCTTTTATCGCCCTCGCTATCGGATGGCTTGAATTGGCCTCCGCTAAAGCCGCGAACCTTATTATCTCCTCCTCGCTGAAGCCGTTCCTCGTCTCTATCTTCGTGACCTTGAAGACGCCCTTTGTCAGCGTTCCGGTCTTGTCGAAGGCGACAACGGTAGCCCCGTGAAGGGCATCGAGGTAGTTGGAGCCCTTGACGAGTATTCCATCCCTCGCGGACCTTCCGATGCCGCCGAAGTAGCCGAGGGGTATTGAGAGGACGAGGGCACAGGGGCACGAGATGACGAGGAGCACCAATGCCCTGTACAGCCAGATTGAGAACGGGTCGCCATAGACGAGCGGAGGAATGATGGCAACGAGCGCTGCAAGTCCGACGACTGCGGGGGTGTAGTAGTGAGCAAAGCGCGTGATGAACTTCTCGGTCTTGGCCTTCCTCGCGCTCGCGTTCTCGACGAGCTCAAGGATGCGCGAGATGGTTGATTCCCTCAGCTCCTTGGTGACCTTCACTTTGAGGACGCCGCTGAGGTTGAGCATGCCGGAGAGAATCTCCTCCCCTTCTTTCACCGTCCTCGGGACGCTCTCACCGGTTAGGGCGGAGGTATCAACCGTCGAGGTCCCCTCTATGACCACTCCATCAACGGGAACCTTTTCACCGGGCTTTATCAGAATTATATCGCCAACCTTCAGCTCTTCCGGCTTCACCTGGACTACCCCATCTCCCTGCAGGAGGTTCGCGTACTCAGCCTTGAGCGCGAGCAGAGCCTTTATCGAGCGCCTCGACCTGTCAACGGCCATGTCCTGGAAGAACTCGCCTACGACGTAGAACAGCATGACGGCAACTCCCTCTGAATACTCCCTGATGAGGAACGCACCCACTGTGGCCACCGCGATTAGAAAGTTCTCGTCGAAGAGGTTGCCGTGTATGGAATTAACAACGGCGCTCCTTAGAACCTTCCACCCAACGAGAAGGTAGCTGGCGGTGAAGATTCCGAACACAAAGGCGTTATCCATGCCGTAGTAATAACGGAGCACCACCCCGATGCCAAAGAGCATGAGCGACGGGATTATGAAGTAGAGCGCCCTTCTGGGGTCCCCTTCACCGTGCTCGTGTCCGTGATCATGGTCATGCTCCTCCTTCTCAATGACCTTAACTCCGGGCTCGACCCTCTCTATTATCTCTTTAGCCTTCTCAACGTCGCCTTCTATAACCGCCTCATTGGTGGCAAAGTTCACCAGCGCGAATTCAAAGCCCTCTTTTTTCAGGGCCTCCTCTATCTCGTAGGCGCAGCTCGCACAGTCGAGTCCCTCAAGCTTGAGTTTTTTTGGCATCTTCACTCCTCCATGTGCTCAAACGTGACCTCCAGGATTTCGGTTATATGCTCGTCATCGAGACGGTAGAAGACGTTCTTCCCGTCCTTGCGATAGGTGACGATTTTTCTATCCTTGAGGATGCGAAGCTGGTGGGATATTGCCGAAACTGAAAGCTTGGTTATCGCCGAGAGGTCGCAGGTGCAGAGCTCTCCCGCCTCCATGAGCGCGAGCAGGATTTTAAGCCTCGTCGGGTTGCCGAGGGCGTCAAAAAAGTCCGCCACTTCCAATACGGTCTCTTCCTCCGGAATTTTTGCCTGTGCCTCCAGTATTTTATCCAGATGTTCCTTATACACTTTACACACTTCCGTCATTTTTCATCACCCCTACATTTGAGCAGTTGTGCAAATATTTTATAAACTTTTCTACCACCGGATACTGGACGTGCTGTGAAGTTAAGGGACCATCACTATGGATGGTTTGAGAAAAACTTCCAGATGACCTCGTTGGCGTCTATGTCCCTGCTCGTCTTCCCGATAACGCTCCGGGGGAGGTACAGATAACCGCCCGGCCACGTATGGCCGCCGCCTTCAACGCCGTACAGGATAACATCAACCCCATTACTGCAGTTCGAGTATCTCTCGACCCAGACGCGGGTTCCGTCCTCGGGGTCGGCGTTCGGAAGGTATTCCCTCTCGTGCCTCACAGTGCAACCGTTCCTAGCTGCCCAGTACTCAACGGTATTCTCGATGGAAACCACCCGTCCAAGCTTGACCGGCCCAAACCGGAGCTCACCACCGTTCCAGGGGACTATCGGGTCGTCTGTTCCAAGGATTATTAGGATGGGAATGGGCACCTTGGAGGAGCAGTTATCGTACAGGTTCTCTGACATGGAAACGCCGACGATCGCCACCGCCGCCAGCCTCTCAGGAATCTCGCAGGCCAGTCTGTAGGTCATTAGTCCGCCGTTCGACATTCCGGTGACGTAAACTCTGCTCCCGTTTACGTCGGATTTCTGCACAAACAGGTCAATGAGCGCCGATATGAACGCAACGTCGTCTATGTCCTCCCTTTGAGCGCGGTAGCGCGATAGGTTCCGCCCGTCGTTCCAGTGCCTACCCACCCCGTCAGGATAGACCACGATGAAGCGCTCCCTGTCGGCTATAGTGTTGAGACCGCCTCTTGTAAGACGCTCCATGTCAAACCCCGTCCCGCCGCCGCCGTGGAGAGCTATCAAAAGGGGAAGATGCTCGTCCTTCGAAAAGTTTGGAGGAAAATGAGCTATGTACGTCCTCTTCAGCCCGCCAACCACCATCTCTCCCCTGAGGTCACCGGGATACATACGCTCCGGCCTGTAACTCCCCACATAGACGATCGAGCCGACAAGAAGGGCTACCAGTACTATGAGTGCAAGAGTCCATCCCCTTGTCTCCACCATCAATATTCCTCAACTAGGTTTAATGCCAACCTGTATAAGAGCCTTCCGCGGGATGCTCGGTGGAAAGCAAGTAGACACCGGCAAGGAGATAACTCCAAGGAATGCCTTCGTTGGGATGAAGAACTCACCCAGAGCCAAAAACGCAACGAATGCCCCTATCAAAGTTGAGGTGGAAGAATCACCGGTTCTCATGGCGCCGGCCGGTCATTCATACGGGATCAAAAGGACAGACCCCAGTGATGGCAGCCGCCCCTGCGGTGCCCCATGTGGTGCCCGTGATGGGAGTGGCTCCCCATGCCCCCGATGTATTTCTCCGGGTTTGCCTCGAACTCGGCCTTGCATCCAGGAGAGCAGAAGTAGTAGACCTTCCCGCCGTACTCGGCCTTAAGTCCGGTGTCCTCACTCACTCCATTCCGCAGACGGGGTCAATCGGCATTCAGGTCACCTCCACTTCGTAGCCGTACCTTTCGATGGCCCTGACTATGTCCTCCAGGCGAACCTTTCCGGGGTCGAACTGGACAACGGCCTTCTTTTCCTCAAGGCTGACGTTTCCCTTGGCACCGACGCTCTCTATCGCCTTGGTTATTCTCATAACGCAGTGCTTGCAGCTCATGTTAGGTATCTTCAACACGACTTCGGTCATTTGCATCACCGATAATGACTAAGGACGAAAGCTTATGGGGCTTATCGTTGCCAGAATGGAAACCGGAAATCGAACGTATAGACAAAAGTGAAAATTAAAGGAAGTCTATGATGGCCTTCACCTGCTCTTCCATGGGTCTCATCAGCTCGACAACCTTCTCTCCTGCGATCTTCCAGGCGACGCTCGGCAGGGTAACGCCGAGGTAGTTGCCCTCCTCAGTCCTGTAGCCGAAGCCGGTGCACGGGAGCAGGGCACCTATGTTGGGGTCTATCTTTACCAGCTCCTCAACGAGCTCGCTGTGGCAGATGAAGAGAAGGTGGTAGTCGGCTATTATCCCGTTTTCCGTCTCGGTTATAGCTACCGGGATGCGCTCACCGATGAGCAGAAAGCCCGCTTCCTCCAGCTTTTTCTTGAAGCGCTCCCAGAGGAAGTCTAGATCCTCGTCAAAACGCCTGACGTAGTAGAACTCCATGCCAGCCACCTCCTTTCAGCCAGAAGTTTCAACCATTATGCACCTTCCAAAGCTGTACTCCACACATGCCTCTCCAAAAACTCCCTAATTTCCTCGCTCTCGGCACCGGGTTGGAACCAGAGCCTTTTGAAACCCGCTTCAACGGCTTCCTTTGCGACCTGAAGCCCAACGTGGGGCGGAACCACAAAAACTATCACGTCAACGTTCCCCGGAAGCTCTCGAACGCTCCTGTAGCACCTGGGGCCCTCAATCTCGTCATACTTGGGGTTAACCGGAAGAACCTCAAAGCCCTTTCCAAGCAGATCCCTGAATATTACGTTGCCGTACTTGTCCGGGTTAGGGCTTGCTCCAACGAGGGCTATCCTCCTGAATTCGTTCGCGTTCATTTTCTCCACCACTAGTGAACTAGGCTTCATGCTTTTTATGCATTGCTGGACGAAATAGTTAAATTAGGCCGCGCTCTCCGCGGCCTTTTTCTCGCGGTTCAGTGCCGGCCCCTTGCCGTAGGCCCTGAGCACGAGGTAGAGGGCAACTATAAGGTACCCGAACTGAACTATCACCCTCCCCCACTCCATGCTCACGGAGTATCCGAAGAGCACTGCGAAGATTGAACCGAGGGCTCCCTTGTGGTGCCAGATGCTTCCGCTCGGAATCCCGAGGTCGTAGGCGGTGCTCGCAAAGACGCCCAGGGAATAGCCCTCCTCCCCGGCCCACTCGATAAGCTCGTGAGTGCCGTAGCCCGCAAGGCCGGCCGCCACGAACACCAGCAGGATTGAGCTGTAGTAAAAGGACCTCCTAAGGTCTATGCGCATGCCAACCCAGTATATCAGGTAGGCCAGCACGAGCGCCCCGGCCAGCCCGGCGGCAAGACCGAGGAGCGTCCCAGTTAGGTTCTGGGTCATGAAGGGCGTGAGGAAGAGAACCGTCTCAAGCCCCTCCCTGAAGACAACGATGAACGTGAACCCTATTAGGGCCAGGGGGGCTATTGACTTGCCCACCTTGCTCTCTATCTCGGCTTTGATGTTCCTTCCTTTGGTCGCCATCCAGTATATCATGCTGGTTAGGACTATCACCGCCAGATACGATGCAATGCCCTCAAAGAGCTCCTTCTCGGCCAGGTCCCCATAGAACTTCAGTATGCCGATTCCAAGGAGGACGCTGACGCCAACTGAAAGAATAACCCCTATCCGCACGTCCTTTATCTGGTTCGCCCGGTTGGTTCTTCTCAGATAGGCTATTATTATTGCCACTATTATGGCCGCCTCAAGGGCCTCTCTGAAGGTTATGAGGAAGGCACCAACGCTCATGGGTTCACCCCCAACTTTTTAGGTCAATCTAAAATTCATAGGGTGGCTTATGAGTTTTATTTTTGCCAAATCGAAGTTTCGTAAAATGGACGGAAGGCATGCCGTATCCTCAACAAAACATGCCACGTGTCAAACCAGAAGGGTTCGAAGGGAACATCAGCAGACATGAATATCGGCAGGACTTCCCAAATCTGGGAAAAGGGGAGAATTTCTGACTGCATTTAGGTAAAAATAGAGTAGAAAAATTTACAAAATGGAAAGATCCATCATATCTTTCCTACTAGGTCGAGGCTGACCTTCAGTGTCTCCTTGCCGGGCTCCCAGCTCGCCGGGCAGACCTGACCGGGGTGCTCCCTCACGTACTTGGAAGCCTTGAGCCTTCTGAGGATCTCCTTCGCGCTCCTGCCTATGCTGAGGTCGTGCATCTCCATGTGGACGACCTTCCCATCGGGGTCTATTATGAAGGTCGCCCTCCATGAAACGCCCTCGTCCTCGATGTATGTCCCGAAGAGCCTTGAGATTTTTCCGGCAGGATCGGCGAGCATGGGGTATCTTATCTTCTTTATAGCTGGCGACGTGTCGTGCCAGGCCTTGTGGACGTAGGCAGTGTCGGTAGAAACGCTGAGGATTTCGGCACCTTCCTTCCTGAACTCCTCATAATAGTCGGCCAGCTCCTCAAGCTCCGTCGGACAGACGAAGGTGAAGTCAGCCGGGTAAAAGGCAAGGACAATCCACTTGCCCCTGTAGTCCGAAAGCCTGACCTTCACGATGTCGTCCTTCTCGGGGAGGTACGCATCGGCCTCGAAGTCCGGGACGATTTCTCCAACCTTCACCATGGGATTCACCTCGGCATTATGTTGGCGAGCCTAACTTATATAGGTTTGCCTAACAAAGTGAAAAGTTTCAGAATCTGAAGCATCTCATTTTGAAGGACAAATTTAAATATCTTAAAAGCGAACCAATTCAGGTGATAGGATGAAGGTCAAGATAATTCTCGGAACGGCAAGGGAAGGACGGAAGAGTGAGAAAGTCGCGAAATACCTCATGAAGAAGGCCGGGGCACTCGGCTGGGAGGCCGAGCTTATAGACGTCAGGGACTACCTCCTGGCCTACAC